>NZ_SOKV02000018.1:0-67770 GCF_004407025.1 Paracoccus sp. DMF | reverse complement strand
AAACCGGAATCCCCTATTGAGTACGAACCCTAGCCGAGCAGGCGCATGGCCTGGGTCAGTCCCTCGAGCGTCAGGGGCTGCATGCGGTCGTCGAAAATCTCGCGGATCATGGCGATGGAACGGGTATGGCCCCAATGCGCGCGCGGCACCGGGTTCAGCCAGACATGGTCGGGCCAGGTCTCGCGCAGGCGCCTGAGCCAGGTCTCGCCCGATTCGGGGTTCCAGTGCTCGTTGGCGCCGCCGGGCACGGCGATCTCATAGGGCGACATCGAGGCATCGCCGACGAAGATCGCCTTGTAGTCGCGGCCGAAGCGGTTCAGCACCTCCCAGGTCGGCGTGGTCTCGGTCCAGCGGCGGCGGTTGTCCTTCCACAGCGCCTCGTAGACGCAGTTGTGGAAATAGAAATGCTCCAGGTGCTTGAACTCGGCGCGGGCGGCCGAGAACAGCTCGTCCACCAGCCGGGAATGATCGTCCATGCTGCCGCCGGCGTCGAGGAACAACAGCACCTTCACCGCATTGTGCCGCTCGGGCCGGGTCTGCACGTCGATGTAGCCATGCTCGGCGCTGGCGCGGATGGTGCCGGGCAGGTCCAGCTCTTCCAGGGCGCCGTGGCGGGCCCATTGCCGCAGCCGCTTCAGCGCCACCTTGATGTTGCGGGTGCCGAGTTCCACCGTATCGTCGAAATCGCGGAATTCGCGCTTGTCCCAGACCTTGGCGGCGCGGCGGTGGCGGCTTTCGGCCTGGCCGATGCGCACGCCCTCGGGGTTGTAGCCATAGGCGCCGAAGGGCGAGGTGCCGGCGGTGCCGATCCACTTGCTGCCGCCCTGGTGCCGACCCTGCTGCTCGGCCAGGCGCTCGCGCAGCCGCTTCATCAGCTCGTCGAAACTGCCCGGGCCCTCGATGGCGGCGCGTTCCTCGGGCGTCAGCAGCTTCTCGGCGAGCTTCTCCAGCCATTCGCGGGGGATCTCGACCTGATCGACCAGCGATTCGATGGGGATCTCGTCGAGCCCGGCGAAGGCTTCGGCAAAGGCGCGGTCGAATCGGTCGATGTGGCTTTCGTTCTTGACCAGCGTGGCGCGGGCCAGGTGATAGAAGCCCTCGGGCGACCAGTCCGACAGCCCTGCCTTCAGCCCGGCCAGCAGGTCCAGGTATTCCCGCAAGCTGACCGGAACCCCGTGCCGGCGCAGGCTGTCGAGGAAGGGCCGGAACATCAGCCCATCCGGCTGAGCAGCACGGTCAGGAACAGCCCGGCCACGGTCAGCGCCAGGCCATGGGCGGCGGCATATTGCAGCTTGTCGGCCGTGCCGCCGCCGGCTTTCGCGGCGCGGATCCAGCCGATCGCTGCGCCAAGGATGAATGCGGCGATCACGATCATGGGGCCGGCATAGCCCCGCACGGCGCCCCTGTCGAGGGGCACCCCTTGAACGCGGGCGGGGGGCGGGTTAGTTTTGTTGCAACTTACTATTCGGAGGGCGTGACGATGGCGCCCAGGCGTCCTGCGGGTGCGGACGCGTTCCCGAGAAAAACGGTCGAGCCTTTCGCCACCCGCCCGGCCGAGGACGGGCCGCTTTATGCGGCCTTGGATCTTGGCACCAACAGCTGCCGGATGCTGATTGCCCGCCCCGCGGGCAGCCAGTTCCAGGTGGTCGACAGTTTCTCGAAGCCGGTCCAGCTGGGCCATGGCCTCGAGGCATCAGGCAGGCTGTCGCGTCCTTCCATGGCGCGGACGGTGCATGCCTTGCAGGTGTGCCGGCGCAAGCTCGAGGCGCATAAGGTCGTGCATATGCGGCTGGTCGCGACCGAGGCCTGTCGCCGCGCGCGAAACAGCCGTGACTTCCTGCGCATGATCCGGCGCGAGACCGGCCTGCCGGTCGAGATCATCGACGCCGAGGAGGAGGCGCGGCTGGCGGTGATCTCCTGTGCGCCTCTGGTCAGCCAGCGCACCGAGCAATTGCTGGTCGTCGACATCGGCGGCGGCTCGACCGAGCTGGTCTGGATCGACCTCGAGGAGGTGGATCCCAAGGAGCGCTCGCGTGCCATCATGCGGCTGGCGGACGGCTTTCGCGATCCGCAGCCCGGCGGCGCGCGGGTGGTGGACTGGATCTCGGTGCCGCTGGGCGTGGCCACGCTGCGCGACCAGTTCGAGGATGTCGAGGACGACCAGGGCCGGTTCGCGCTGATGTCCTGGCATTTCGAGGAGATGCTGTCGGATTTCGCGCCTTACTCGCTGACCGGCGGCTTGCAGGACAGTTTCCAGGTCATCGGCACCTCGGGCACCGTGACCACGGTGGCGGCCAGCCACCTGGGCCTGCGCCGCTATGACCGGACCAAGGTTGACGGGCTGACCATGACCTCGACCCAGATCGACCGGGTGATCCGCGACTATCTGTCGCTGGGCCCCGAGGGCCGGCGCGCCGACCCGCGCATCGGCCGCGAGCGGCATGCGCTGATCATGTCGGGCGCCGCGATCCTGCAGACGCTGATGCGGGTCTGGCCGACGACGCGGCTGTCGGTGGCGGATCGCGGCCTGCGCGAGGGGCTGCTTTATGCGCAGATGGTCAAGGACGGGGTGCTGGCCCCGGATGGAATGAACGGGGTAGCGTGAGATGAGCGACGACAAGAAGCCGGGCGGCACGAAGAAAAGCTCGGGGCGCGGCCAGCGCGATCTGCGGGTGCGGGTCAAGACCGCCAAGGGGCGCAAGCTATCGAGCACGCTGTGGCTGGAGCGGCAGCTGAACGACCCCTATGTCGCGCGGGCGAAACGCGAGGGCTATCGCGGCCGCGCCGCCTTCAAGATCCTGGAACTGGACGACAAGTATCATTTCCTGGTCCCTGGCGCCCGCGTGGTCGACCTGGGCTGCGCGCCCGGCGGTTGGTGCCAGGTCGCCGTGGCCCGGGTGAATGCCTTGGGCGAGAAATCCGGCAAGAAGGTCGGCACGGTGCTGGGCGTGGACCTGCAGGAGGTCGATCCCATCGCCGGGGCCGAGATCCACCAGCTGGATTTCCTGTCCGAGGGTGCGGACGAACAGGTCAAGGCCTGGCTCGGCGGCGGCGCTGACGTGGTCATGTCGGACATGGCGGCGGCCTCGTCGGGGCACAAGGGCACCGACCATCTGCGCATCGTGGCGCTGGTCGAGGCGGCGGCGCAGTTCGCTTTCGACGTGCTGGAACCGGGCGGCACCTTCGTCGCCAAGGTGCTGGCGGGGGGCGCGGAAAGCGAGATGCAGGCGATGCTGAAGCGCAATTTCCGCAAGGTGGCGAATGTGAAGCCGCCGGCCAGCCGTTCGGATTCCTCCGAGAAATTCGTCGTGGCGCAGGGATTCCGCGGCCGGGATGCGGGCGATGAGGACGGGGCTGCCGAGCCTTGGTCCGAGGATGGCGCTGCGCATTGAGCGGGCTGGCTCGTGCGAAAAGCTGTCGTAAGGCCGGGGTTCGGTGGCAGGATGCTGGTGGCGCCGAAGCGGATTTCGGAGCCTTGGCCCCCCGGAAGGCGCTGCGCCGCGCGTTAAGTGCGCAGAGCCGGGTGCCTTCGAAAATCTCGTCGTGACGCAGGGATACCCGCGGAGGGGATGCGGGTGGTGAGGAAGGGGCGGTCGCGCCTTGGTTCCAAGCCGCGCGTTGACGGGGCGAGGGATTCCTCCGAGAGGTTCGTCGCGCCGTAGGGCAATGGTCGCAACGCGGAAACGCACGCCGAGGCTTCGCCCGAGGATGGCGGCGATGCTGCGTGGGACGGCAGACGAATGCTCCGAGAAGATTGTCGGCGTGAGAATCCGCGGCCCTAACAGGCTGCTGAAAAGTCGGCGCAATCGAAGAGCTTGGGCGGAAGCCAAGGAAATCCGCCTCTAACCGGCGGGGATATCCCATTTTCTAGTTTTTCACGGAATCCAGAATGATTTCCGCCATGACTCCTCTCGAAATCCTTTTTCAGCAGCCTGCTAATGCGGCCGGAGCGGATCCCGGGACTTGCCTGAGGATGGCGACAACGCCGCGCTGGGCGGAGGGACCGTCCTGCGAGTTCGTCGACGCAGGGATTCGCGGTCGGGCCGGGAGGCGGTGAGGTCGGCGCGGAAGCAGCCTGTCGAGCCCGGCTTGGGATTGGCGGCGACACCGCGCGCTCACCCGCGGCCTGCACCCGTCGCGATCAACTTTCCTGCGCCGGCGGCGCGCCGCGCATCAGGGCGCGATAGCCTTCGGGCGTACGTCCGGTCGCGGCCAGGAAGGCGCGCATGAAATGGCCGAGCCCGGCATAGCCCAGTGCCGCGGCGATTTCGGGGATGGCGCGGGTGCTGCCGCGCAGTGCTTCGGTCGCCAGTTGCAGCCGCAGGTCGTAAAGCAGCTCCAGCGCGCTGCGCCCCCGGCTTTGCCGGCAGGCGCGGTCGAGTTGCGCCAGCGAGCAGCCCAGGGCCCGCGCCATCTCGGCGATGGTGCGATTGGCCGCCATGTCGCAGCCGGCGAGCGCTAGGAACCGCTCGGTCAGCGGCCGCGCCCCGGCGAGGCTGTCGCGGCGCGGGTCGGCATGGCCCTGACGATCCTCGAGCCGCGACAGCGCCACCGCGATCAGGCCCAGTTGATAGGGCGTGGCGCCATTGCCGCCGGGATCGCGGGCCGCGCCCTCGGCCAGCGCCAGGATGGCGGGGTCGAGAAGTGCCGCGTCCTCGGACGCCGGCCAGCCGCTGCGAAACGCCTTGGGCAGCGGTTGCGCGCCGACCCAGGCGGGCGGGATCAGCAGCGCCTGGCCCTCGACCTCGAGCGGCGGCTTCAGGGAAAAGGCGGTGCCGGCCGGGATGAAGGCGATGCGGCCGGCGGTCAGGACATGGGCCTGGCGCGGAAATTCGATGCTGACCGCGCCGGCGACAGGGCGGATCAGCACGTGGTCGCCGCGCACGCGCGGGCTGGGCGGCGTCTGGCGGCCCCGCACCGGCCCGCCCCAGTGAAACCCCGAGAGCGGCAGCAGCCGCAGCCCGTCTCCCGGACGGCCGCGCGGCAGCATCCGGGCTCGCGGCGCAGCGGCCTCTGCTGGCCCGGACGGGGCGGCGATCACCGGCGCCAGCACCGAAACCGGCTTGTCGTCGGCGGGGGTGGCCGATGCCTCGGCCTGTGGCAGGCGCGGGTCGGTGGCGGCCGGGTCCATGATCCCCGGCGCACTGATGCCGGCTGCCCGCAGCCGTTGTGTGCCGGGATCCGAATCAAAATTGACAAAGGCGCGAATAGCTTCGTTCATCTGGCATGGTTTCCAGCAAATCCATGAAGATAACGTAAACTTCGGACCGGAGTTCCTGAAGAGTTTATTCAGCCTGTAGTTGCGAATTGTTCAATATGTCACATTTCCGTGACGGATCGCGGCCCGATCTGGACCGGCTGCCAGTCGCGCAACCGGCCGCGAAAGAAGCTGCGCTGCGCCTTGGCATATTGCCGCGTGGCGATGATCGCCTGCGCGATGGCCTCGTCCAGACTGCAGCAGCCTTGCAGATGCGCGACCAGTTCCGGCGCGCCGATGGGTTTGGCCCAAAGCGCCGCCGGATCCCAGCGCGGCAGCATGGCCCGCACCTCGTCCAGCGCGCCCTGCGCCAGCATCTGGCGAAAGCGCCGCTCGATGCGATCCGCAAGCCAGTCGCGATCGGCTTGCAGGACCAGCCGATCCGCGCGCCCGGCCGGGATCAGCGGCGGCGGGGTCTCGTCCTGCCAGGCCGAGATGCCGCGGCCGGTCGCCTGCAGCACCTCCCAGGCGCGCTGCACACGCACCGGGTTCCTCAGGTCGATGCGTGCCCGCGTGGCTGCATCCAGATCGGCGATCATCCGGGCCAGGCCCTCGGGGCTGCGGTTCAGCGCATCGGCGCGGGCGCGGATCTGCGGCGGGGTCGGCGGGATCGCGGCCAGCCCGGCCGTCAGCGCATGCATGTAAAGCCCGGTGCCGCCGGTCACGATCAGCCGGCCGGGCAGGGCCGCGACCTCGGAGAGCCAGGCGCCCACCGAATAGTCCCGGCCGGGCGCGACATGGCCGTAAAGTGCATGCGGCGCGCGCGCCTCGTCCTCGGGACCGGGCCGGGCGGTCAGCACCCGCCAGCAAGACCAGACCTGCAAGGCATCGGCATTGACCACGGTGCCGCCCTGCGCCTCGGCAATGGCGAGCGCCAGCGCGGACTTGCCGCTGGCCGTCGGGCCGGCGATCAGCACGTGGCGGGCAGGATCCAGCGTGGCGATCAGACTATCCATGCGGGCGGGAAAGCGGGCTGTTGAACATGGCCCCTGTTTGCGACATTTTGCGCGGCAATGAAACCGCCGCGAAAAGGTAGAACCATGTCGGACAGCGCCCTCCAGAATCCCGGAAAATACTCTCGCGTCATGCTGAAGATTTCGGGAGAGGCGCTGATGGGCGACCAGGGCTATGGCCTGAACCCCCCGACCGTCGCCCGCATCGCGCAAGAGGTCCGCTCGGTCCATGACATGGGGGTCGAGATCTGCATGGTCATCGGCGGCGGCAACATCTTCCGCGGGCTGCAGGGCAGCGCCCAGGGCATGGAGCGGGCGACGGCCGACTACATGGGCATGCTGGCCACGGTGATGAACGCGCTGGCGATGCAGGCGGCGCTGGAGGCGGAAAAGATCCACACCCGCGTCATCTCGGCGATCCGCATGGACGAGGTGGCCGAGCCCTATATCCGCCGCCGCGCCGTGCGCCACCTGGAAAAGAAGCGCGTCTGCATCTTCGCCGCCGGCACCGGCAACCCGTATTTCACCACCGACACCGCGGCAACGCTGCGCGCCAACGAGATGAACTGCGAGGCGATCTTCAAGGGCACCAAGGTCGATGGCGTCTATGACAAGGACCCGAAGAAATTCCCCGACGCGAAACGCTATGACGACGTGACCTATGACGAGGTGCTGCAGAAGCATCTGGGCGTCATGGACGCCTCGGCCATCGCGCTGGCGCGGGACAACGACCTGCCGATCATCGTCTTTTCGCTGGACGAGCCGGGCGGGTTCCGGGGGATTCTCGCCGGAAGCGGCACTTATACGCGGGTGCATGGTTAAAATGCCCGCATAGGCTTTGCCATGCCGGCCCGGCTCGGCTAAGAACGCTGAAAACCACAGCACAGAGGCCATGACCCTACATGTCCGACGAGATCGAGATCGACACCGACGACCTGGAACGCCGCATGAAGGGCGCGATGGATTCGCTGCGCCATGAATTCGCCTCGCTGCGCACCGGCCGCGCCTCGGCCAGCATGGTCGAGCCGATCATGGTCGATGCCTATGGCTCGCCCACGCCGATCAACCAGATCGGCACCGTGAACGTGCCCGAGCCGCGCATGGTGACGATCAACATCTGGGATAAGGCGCTGGTCAACAAGGCCGAAAAGGCGATCCGCGATTCCGGCTTGGGCATCAACCCGCAGCTCAACGGCACCATCATCATGCTGCCGATCCCCGAGCTGAACGAGGAGCGCCGCCGCGACCTGACCCGCGTCGCCGCGCAATATGCCGAGCACGCCCGCGTCGCCATCCGCAACGTGCGCCGCGACGGCATGGACCAGATCAAGAAGGCCAAGGGCTCGGGCATGTCCGAGGACGACCAGAAGTTCTGGGAATCGGCCGTGCAGGAGCTGACCGACAAGATGATCGCCGCGGTCGATCAGGCGCTTGAGAGCAAGCAAGCCGAAATCATGCAGGTCTGACCCGGATGGCCGAAACCGCAGCCAGCCTGAGCAATACCGGCGGCGGGGAGCAGCGCCCCCGTCACGTCGCCATCATCATGGATGGCAACGGCCGCTGGGCCAAGAACAAGGGCTGGCCGCGGCTTGTCGGCCACCGGCGCGGCGCCGAGCGCGTCAAGCAGATCGTGCGCGCCTGTCCCGACATGGGGGTGAACTGGCTGACGGTCTATGCCTTCTCGACCGAGAACTGGAAGCGCTCGACCGAGGAAGTGCTGGGCCTGATGGGCATCTTCGCCCGCTATATCGAGCGCGAGGCCGACGGGCTGGCGGCCGAGGGCGTGCGCATGCGCTTCATCGGCGGGCGCGAGCGGCTGGACCCCAAGCTGCAGCGGCTGATGGCCGGGATCGAGGCGCGCACCGCCGGCAATACCCGGCTGAACCTGACGGTGGCGATCAATTACGGCGGCCGGGACGAGCTGGTGCGGGCGGCGGCGCGGCTGGCCCAGCGCATGGCCCGGGGCGAGATCGCCGAGCCGGCCGAGGCCGACCTGGCCGATTGCCTGGACACCGCCGGCCATCCTGACCCCGACCTGGTGATCCGCACCTCGGGCGAGACGCGGACCTCGAATTTCCTGCCCTTCCAGGCGGCCTATTCCGAATATGAATTCACCAAGGTGCTGTGGCCCGATTTCACGCCCGAGCACCTGGCCGAGATCCTCGACCGTTTCGGGTTGCGCGAGCGGCGCTTCGGCGGCGCATGACCGGCGAGGGCTCAAAGCGCGACCGGCTGCGGGGCGCGCTGCAACGCGGCCGCGACAAATGGGCGGATCTGCGGCCGCGGCTGATCTCGGGTGCCGTCCTGGTGGTGCTGGGGCTGGTGCTGCTGCTGTCCTCGGGACTGTGGCTGCGCTTCGGCGTCGCGGCGGTGACCGGGCTTATGATGTGGGAACTGGCCCGGCTGACCGGCTGGCGCCACCCCGAGTTTCACAGCCCGCGCCATCCGGTGCTGATCGGCGTTCTGTCCGGGCTGGTGATGCTGGCCATGCTGGTGCTGCCGGGCGACTGGCCGATGGCGCTGGCGCTGGTGCCGATGGCCGCCGGCTGGCACGGCACGCATGAGCACGAGCGCCCGGCCTACCTGCTGTTCACGCTGGCCATCCTCGGCGCCGGTTATGCGCTGGTGGTGATCCGCGAGGCGATGGGCCTGCCGACGCTGTTCTGGATCGTGGGCACGGTGGTCGCCTCGGATGTGCTGGGCTATTTCGTCGGGCGCAAGCTGGGCGGCGCGCGGTTCTGGCCGGCGATCAGCCCGAAGAAGACCTGGAGCGGCACCATCGCCGGCTGGGTCGGCGCGCTGCTGCTGGCGGGGGCGCTGTGGACGTCCGGCCTGGCCGGCTGGCCCATCGTGATCGTCGGGCCGCTGCTGGCGCTGGCCGGGCAATTCGGCGATATTGCCGAAAGCTGGCTCAAGCGCCGGGTCGGCGCCAAGGACAGTTCCGACCTGATCCCCGGCCATGGCGGGGCGATGGACCGTTTCGACGCCATGTCCGGGGCGCTGCTGCTGGCGCTGGCCCTGCTGATGGCGAACCTTCTGCCGGTGATCGGAGGCTGAGATCATGCGCAGCGTATCCGTGCTGGGCGCGACCGGATCGGTCGGCGAAAGCGCATTCGACCTGTTGATGCGGGCGGGCGGCGCGCAGGCGTTCCGCACCGTCGCCCTGACCGGCGGCGCCAATGTCGCACGGCTGGCCGAGATGGCGCGCGCCCTGCGGGCCGAGATCGCGGTGACCGCCTGGCCGGAAAAGCTGGCCGAGCTGCGCGCATTGCTGGCCGGCAGCGGCATCGCCTGCGCGGCGGGGGCGGATGCCGTCACCGAGGCGGCGGCGCGGCCCGCGGATTGGACGCTTTCTGCCATCGTCGGCGCCGCCGGACTGCCGCCGGGGCTCGCGGTGCTGAACCGGGGCGGCACGCTGGCACTGGCGAACAAGGAGACCCTGGTCGCCGCCGGGCCGCTGGTCATGGGTCGCGCCCGCCGCACCGGCGCCCGCATCCTGCCGGTCGATTCTGAACATTCCGCGATTTTCCAGGCGCTTCAGGGCGAAGACCTCGAAAGCGTCGAGCATGTGACTATCACCGCCTCGGGCGGCGCCTTCCGCGACTGGCCGCTGGAGCGCCTGGCCCAGGCCAGCGTGGCCGAGGCCAGCCGGCATCCGAACTGGGCCATGGGCCAGCGCATCACCATCGACAGCGCCAGCATGTTCAATAAGGCGCTGGAAGTCATCGAGGCGCATGAGTTCTTCGGCCTCGGGCCCGAGCGGATCCGCGTGCTGGTGCATCCGCAGTCGATCATTCATGCCATGGTCACGCATCGCGACGGCGGCAGTATCGCGCATCTGGGCGCGCCCGACATGCGCCATGCCATCGGCTATGCGCTGAACTGGCCGGCGCGCGCCGAACTGCCGGTGCCGAAACTGGACCTGGCCGCGCTTGGCAGCCTGAGCTTCGCCGCGCCGGACGAGGCGCGCTGGCCCGCCCTGCGCCTGGCGCGCGAGGCGATGCAGGCCGGCGGCGCCGCCGGCGCGGTGCTGAACGCCGCCAAGGAGCAGGCGCTCGACGATTTCATCGCCGGCCATATCCGCTTCACCGACATGGCGCCGGCGGTCGAACGGGCGCTGGAGCAGGCGGCGCGCGAGCCGGGATTCGCGCAAAGTCCCGGCGATCTGGACGCCGTGCTGGCCTGGGACGGTTTCGGCCGCCGGGCCGCCGCGCAAGGCCGGGGCGCGGCATGAGCGCGGCCGTCGAGATGCTGGGCGGGTTCCTGTGGACCGCCGCCGCCTCCGTCCTGGCGCTGTCGATCATCGTCACGGTGCATGAATACGGCCATTATATCATCGGCCGGCTTTGCGGCATCCGGGCCGAGGTGTTCTCGCTGGGTTTCGGCCCGCGGCTGTGCGCGCGCCGCGACCGGCGCGGCACGCTGTGGCAGGTGGCGGCGATTCCGCTGGGCGGCTATGTGCGTTTCCTGGGCGATGCCGATGCCGCCAGCGCCGGTTCTGTCGCGGTCGCGCCCGAACGCGCCCGGCAAAGCCTGAACGGGGCGCCGCTCTGGGCGCGCTTCGCCACCGTCGCGGCGGGGCCGGTGTTCAACTTCATCCTGTCGATCCTGGTCTTTGCCGGCATGGCGATCTGGCAGGGCCTGCCCGTCGATCAGGTGCAGGTCGGCAAGCTGCATCCGGTGCCGCCGGGTGTGACGATGCAGCTGCAACCCGGCGACCGCATCCTGGCGGTGGACGGCCGGCCGGTCGCCAGCTGGCGCGATCTCGGCCTGCTGGCCGAAAGCCTGCCGGCACGGGGGAGCCATGACTGGACCGTGCTGCGCGAGGGTGCCGAGATCACCGTGCCCGGGCCCGACCCGGTGCCGCCGCTGGTCGGCGGCGTCGCGCCGCGCAGCCCGGCGGTCGCGGCGGGGCTGCAGCCCGGCGACGTGATCCTGGCGGTGGACGGCCAGCCCGTGCGGCGCTTCGACGAATTGCGCGGCCATGTCACGGCCGCGGCCGGCAAGCCGGTGGTGCTGCGCGTCTGGCGCGAGGGCGAGGGCAAGGCCGACTATACGCTGATCCCGCGCGAACAGGACCTGCCGACCGAAGCCGGTTATGAGCGGCGCTGGATGATCGGCGTCCATGGCGGCGGCAGCTATTTCGACCCGGCGATCCGTTCGGCCGGTCCGCTGGAATCGCTGGCCCTGGGCGCGGCGCGGACCTGGGACATCATCGCCTCGTCGGTCTCGGGGCTCTGGGCCATGGTCACCGGCCAGATCGGCAGCTGCAACCTGGGCGGCGCGATTTCCATCGCCGAGACGACCGGGCAGGCGGCCTCGGCCGGGGGCGGCAATTTCATCTGGTGGATCGCCGTGCTGTCGGCGGCGATCGGCTTCCTGAACCTGTTGCCGGTGCCGGTCCTGGATGGCGGGCACCTGATGTTCTACCTTTACGAGGCGGTGGCGCGGCGCCGGCCCTCGGCCCGGGTGATCGACATCCTGTCGGCGCTCGGCATGGCTGCGGTGCTGTCGCTGATGGTTTTCGGCCTCAGCAACGATCTTTTCTGCCCCTGAGCCGGCATGGGCTTTTGACAGTCCCGCCCGCTTCGCTGTATCCATCGGAACAAATCCGGTGGGGCCAACCCGCCGGGCCATGCATTACGCGCGAGGGGCGGCGATGACGGACAGGAAACTCGGCAAGGGCGCGCTGGCGCTGATCTCGGCGCTGGCTGTGGCCGCGCCCGTCGGCCTGGTGGCGAGTGCCGCCTCGGCCTATGTCTTCAGCAATGTCCGCATCGAGGGCAACCAGAGGATCGAACCGGCGACGATCCTGTCCTATCTGGATCTGCCGCGCGGCCAGGATGTCTCGGGCGGCGCGCTGAACGACGCCATGCAGCGGCTGCAGAATTCGGGCCTGTTCGAAAAGGTCGAGCTGGTGCCCTCGGGCGGCACGCTGGTGGTGCGCGTTGCCGAATATCCGACGATCAACGTCATCTCCTTCGAGGGCAACAAGCGCCTCAAGGACGAGAACCTGGCCGAGATCGTCAAGTCCAAGGCCCGCCGCGTCTATTCCCCGGCCCAGGCCGAGGCCGATGCCGCCGCGATCAGCCAGGTCTATGCCTCGGAAGGCCGCCTGGCCGCCCGCGTCGATCCGCGCATCATTCGCCGCGGCAGCAACCAGGTCGACCTGGTCTTCGAAGTGGCCGAGGGCAAGGTGACCGAGATCGAGCGCATCGGCTTCGTCGGCAACCGCGCCTTTTCCGACCGCCGGCTGCGCAACGTCTTGCAGACCAAGCAGGCCGGCGTCCTGCGCACCTTCATCAAGCGCGACACCTTCGCGCCCGACCGGCTGCCGGTCGATGAAAAGCTGCTGACCGATTTCTACCGCTCGCGCGGCTATGCCGATTTCAAGGTCCAGGCGGTGGCGCCGGAGCTGGCCCGCGAACGCGACGCCTTCTACATCACCTTCCAGATCCAGGAAGGCCCGCGCTATACCTTCGGCACCGTGAACACGGTGAGCGAGATCCCCGGCGTCGATGCCGGCGAATTCGCGGCGCAGAACCGGGTCAAGCGCGGTGCGGTCTACAACCCGACCATCATCGACACCACCATCCGCCGCATGGAGGCGCTGGCGCTGCGCAAGGGGCTCGACTTCGTCAATATCGAGCCGCGCATCACCCGCAACGAGCGCAACCAGACCCTGGACCTGACCTTTGCCCTGACCCGCGGCCAGCGCGTCTTTGTCGAGCGCATCGACATCGAGGGCAACACCACGACGCTGGACGAGGTGATCCGCCGGCAGTTCGCCACGGTCGAAGGCGACCCCTTCAACCCGCGCGAGATCCGCAACTCGGCCGAACGGCTGCGGGCGCTGGGATATTTCTCGGACGTGCAGGCCGAAAGCCGGCAGGGCACCTCGCCCGAGCAGGTCATCGTCGATGTGAACGTCGAGGAACAGCCGACCGGCAGCCTGAACTTCGGCGTCAGCTACGGCGTCTCGACCGGCGTCGGCTTCAACGCCTCGCTGTCGGAAAAGAACTTCCTGGGCCGCGGCCAGCAGGTGGACCTGTCCTTTGCCACCGGCTCGGGCACGAAAAGCTCGGGCTTCACCTTCGTCGAGCCCTATTTCCTGGGCCGCGACCTGAAGGCGCGCTTCCAGACCTGGTACAACACCACCGACCGGCTGAATTCGGACTACAACACCCGCACCGTCGGCTTCCAGACCGGGATGGAGTTCCCGATCTCGGAAAACGGCCGGCTGGAGCTGCGCTACAAGCTCAGCAAGGACACGCTCTATGACGTGGAACTGTATGGCGTGGACCCCGAGACCGGCGAGGATACCGGCTCCTCGCCGATCCTCTACAACGAGCAGGGCGGCTTCTTCACCTCGGCGCTTGGCTATACCTATAGCTATGACAGCCGCGTTGCCGGGCTGGACCCGCTGACCAGCTATCGGCTGCGCTTCAGCCAGGACTTCGCCGGCGTCGGCGGCGACGTGAAATCGGTCACCAGCTCGCTTTACGCCGGGGTCGAAAGCCGGGCCTGGCGCGAAAGCGTCACCATGCTGGCCGAATTCGAGGCCGGCGCCGTGCATATGCTGGGCGACCAGAACAGCCGCTTCCTGAACCGCTATACCGGCAACGGCAAGATCCGCGGCTTCGAGCCGAACGGCATGGGTCCGCGCGACCTGGCCGCGCCGAACGAGGACGCGCTGGGGGGCAACTATTTCTGGGCGCTGCGCACGGAACTGCAATTCCCGCTGGGCCTGCCCGAGGAATATGGCATCAAGGGCGGCCTGTTTGCCGATGCCGGCTCGGTCTGGGGGCTGGACAACAAGATCGGCGCCTTCGACACGCCGGTCGATGACGGCATGCATATCCGCGCCTCGGTCGGGGCCTCGCTGTTCTGGACCACGCCGATCGGTCCCCTGCGCTTCAACTTCGCCAAAGCGTTGAAGAAAGAGGATTACGACGAGGAACAGGCCTTCGACCTGACCATCTCGACCAAGTTCTGATGCGGGCGGGGCGTCAGGTCGCGCTGCTCGGGCTGGCCGTCCTGCTGGCCGGCCCGCCGGCCGCGCTGGCGCAAACGACGGTGGCGCCGCTGGCCGGCGGCCCCTCGGCCGCGCCGCTGGTCGTGGATGCGCCCGAGCCCCGGGGCGAGGGCGTGCTGCCGGTGATGACGCTGGACCAGGAGGCGCTTTACGCCGGCACGAAATGGGGCCAGCGCGTCAAGGCCGAGCTGGAACAGCGCGGCCAGGAGATCGCGGCCGAGAACGACCGGCTGGCCAACCAGTTCGCCGCCGAGGAGCAGTCGCTGACCCTGCTGCGCCAGACCATGCCCGCCGATGAATTCCGCAAGCAGGCCGAGGCGTTCGACAAGCGCGCGGTCGAGGTGCGCCGCCAGCGCGAGGCCGCGGCGGATGAGCTGAACAAGCGCGCCGCCGATGAATATTATGCGTTTTCCCGGGCGATGCTGCCGGTGCTGGCCGCGCTGATGCGCGAGCGCGGCGCGGTCGCGGTGCTGGACAAGCGCGCGATCCTGGTCGCGGCGCAATCCATCGACGTGACCGAGGCGCTGATCCAGCGCATCGACAGCGAGATCGGCGCCGGCCCGCTGCAACAGGGCCCGAACCTGCCCGCGCCGCAAGAGCCGGCCGAGCCGTCGGACACCGCACCCGAACCCTCCGCGCCGGCCGACTAGGTCCACAGCCGCGGCGGCACGACTTTCATGCTGCATAAGGCACCGTGGCCCGCCGCCTCGACCCTGGGTTGGCCATCGCGGTTTGCTTCAGGACCGTCCTGCTGACGGCCAAGCTGGAGCCGGCGGCAGCGGGATGGACCTGGATGCGGCGCCGGATGCAGGCATTCTTCAGAGACAGGGGCCCCGATCAGCCCAGCCGGCGGTCCAGCTCGCCGATACGCCGGGTCAGGAGCTCGAAAAGGCCCTTCACATCGACGTCGCGGATGAAGGTCGCATTCGGCGTGCGGCCGCTGACCCGCCACCAGTCGGCGACGGTCATGCCCAGGGTGAATTCGCCCCGGGTCTCGATCTCGACATTGATGAACCGGCCCGAGAACAGCTGCGGCGCCAAGAGCCAGGCGATGGTGCAGGGGTCGTGCAGCGGCGCGCCCTCGCTGCCGTATTTCTCGCGGTCGTAGCGTTCGAAGAAATCGGTCCAGCTGGCGATGGCCTGGCCGATGCGGCCCATGGCGCGCATCTGCTCGACCCAGGGCCGGCTGGTCAGCGCCTTGTGCGTCACGTCGAGCGGCATCACCGTCAGCGGCGCGCCGGCGGCAAAGACCAGGCTGGCAGCCTCGGGGTCGACATAGATGTTGAATTCGGCGGTGGGGGTGATGTTGCCGACCTCGAAATAGGCGCCGCCCATCAGCACGATCTCCTGCACGCGCGGGATGATGTCGGGCGCGCGCTGGAAGGCCATGGCGATATTGGTCAGCGGCCCGATCGGCACCAGCGTCACCGTGCCGGCGGGCTCGCGGCGCAGGGTCTCGATCAGGAAATCGACGGCATGGCCGGGGGTCAGTGCCATGGTCGGGTCGGGCAGGGTGACGCCATCGAGGCCGGTCTTGCCATGCACATGCTCGGCCGTGACCAGCGGGCGCGACAGCGGCGCCTCGGCCCCGGCGTAAACCGGCAGGTCGGGCCGGCCGGCCAGCTCGCACAGCACGAGGGCATTGCGCTGGGTATGATGCAGCGGCACGTTGCCGGCCACCGCCGTCAGCCCCAGCACCTCGATCTCGGGGCTGGCCAGCGCCAGCAGGATGGCGACGGCGTCGTCCTGGCCCGGGTCGGTGTCGATGATGATCTTGCGGGCCATGCGTCTCTCCTGCGGTATCGTGGCGCGAGGGAAGCCCGCTGCCGCGGAAGATGCAAGGGGGTCAGTGCGCGCCTCAGTTCGGGGCCGGTTCCAGCCGGGTGATGCCGGTCGCGGCGGCACGCGCCAGGTCGGGGTCCAGCGACATGCCGACATATTCGCCGCGCCGCCACAGCTCGGCCATGTCGTCGTAATGGCGCGACAGCGGGTGGCCCGACTGGCCGGTCGAGATCACGAAGACCGAGCTGTCGGGATCGGCCAGGTCGTAGACGCCGCGATAGGCCGCGCCGGTGACGTTGAGCCAGGGATTGCGGCCATGGCCCAGCATGCCGGCCCGCGCGATGGTGCTTTCGCCGCCCGAGGTCGGCTGGATCAGGTTCACGATATAGGACAGGCCGCGCATGTCGCCGAGCGCCGGATGGACGTGCCGGGCGCGGTGCAGGTCGCCCCAGCGCCAACTGGCAAGGTCGGGACCGAAACGCGCCGACAGATCCAGAAGCGCCGCGTCCAGCGCCTGGCGGGCGATCTGGGCGCAGGTCTCGACCGGGGCCGACTGGCGGATGTCGCACCAGACGCCGGCGCCGCCCAGGTTGCGGAACACGCGGTCGATGAAGCGCGGGTAAAGCTCGGTCAGGTCGTCGGCCAGGGGGCCGAGGTCGTCGCGCAGCAACCGGTCCTGCAAGGCCCGCATCCAGGCGACATAGATCAGCGGCTCGGGCAGGTGTTCGTTCATGGCGCCGTCCCAATTCGCCAGCAGCCCCAGCGCGTCCTGGCGCAGGCGCTCGGGCGTGCCCTGCGCGGCGGGCTCGTCGGTGAACCACAGATCGGCCCCGACAAGCGGCAGCAGCGCCCGGGCGATGGGGCTGACGATGTCGTTCTGCGCGGCGATGAAGCTGTCGCGGGAATGCACCTCGCGCGACTGGATCAGATGCGCAAGCCGCGCCTGGCGATAGCCGTCGGCGCCGTCATGGCCCAAGCCCTGGCCGGGCGCCGCGGCGCCGGTCGAGGCGACCATGCCGCCCGGCGGGTCCATCTGCGCCAGGCTTTCGGGCGCCGGCCCCTGGCCCTGCCAGCGGTTCTGCGCGATCCAGCCCGGCGCGGGCATGCGCCCGGCGGTCTGGTGCGCGGGCGCGCGACGGGGCAGGGCGCCGGCCAGCACCTCGGCCACGCCCTGGGCATTGGCCAGCGTCACCACCATCGCAGGCGCGACCATGTCGCGCAGCGCCGCCGCGGCGCCGGCCCGGTCGGGCGCCTGCATCAGCCCGATGAGCGCGCTCATGCTGCGGTCCTCGCCGAAGCCGCCGGTCCAGGACAGGGCGGCGACATGGCCCGCGGGCAGCACCGTGGCAAGGTCCAGATGCGCCGCCGGGATGATCGGGCCGTTCGCGGTTTCGCGCAGGGTGATGGTCTGCGGCGCGGCGCCGCGAATCCTCAACGTCTCGCGCCGGGTGGTGAATTCGGTCCAGCCATCCACGCCGCGATAGCGGCCGGCGTCGCCGGGCTGCACCTCTTCAATGAGCAGGTCCTGGTCGTCGATCTGCGCCGGCGTGATCCCCCAGGCGAGCCGGGTGTTGCGCCCCGACAGGATGGCCGGGATGCCCGGGATGGTGCCGCCGATCACCCCGCCGCTGCGCAGTTCGATCCGGGCCAGATACCACAGGCCCGGCGCGGTCAGGGCGAATTGCGGATCATTGGCCAGCAGGGCGCCGCCCGCCGCCGTGCGCCCGCGCGCCACCGCGAAGCCATTGGCCGAGGCCCCGGCCGAGGGTGCAAGATAGCCCGCCAGCGTCGCCGTCCAGTCCTGCGGCCCGGTGCCGCGCTCGGGCCCGGTGAAGCGCGCGCCCGGGAACAGCCCGGCATAGGAAGGCATCGGCGGCTCGCCGGCTTCGGCGACCAGGTCCTGCCCGCGCGCGGGGTCGGCCAGCGACAGCCGGGCGCGCAGGATCTCGCGCCGCATCTGCACCGTGGACGAGGCCGCGAGCAGCTTCAGCACCGCCAGCGAATCCGCCGGCTCCCAATAGGAGATGTCCTCGGGATAAAGGAAGAACTCCGGCGCGCCGCGGCCGCGCGCGCCCAGGTTCACCTGGCCGATCCAGGCGTTCACGCCGTCGGCATAGGCCTGCAGCGCCTCGCGCGTCTGCGGGTCCTGCGCCTGAAGCGAGGCGCGGGCATTGCGGTAAAGCCCCAGCCGCCGCGCCAGGTCATCGGCGCGGATCGCGCCCGGGCCATAGATCTCGGCCAGCCGCCCTTGCGCCGCGCGGCGCAGCACGGTCATCTGGAACAGCCGGTCCTGGGCATGGGCAAGGCCCAGGGCGAAGAACACGTCGCGGTCGGTCTTGCCGAAGATATGCGGCACGTCCTCGGTCGTGCGCACGATCTCGACCGGGGCCGAGATGCCCGCGACTTCGTAGCGCCCGTCGTAATCCGGCAGCGAGCGGATGGCGAAATACCAGGCCAGCACCACCAGCGCCAGGGCCAGCAGGATCAGCCCGACCGTCAGGCGCACAAGCCAGCGGAAAATTGTCACCATGGCGCGGTGCTGTCCCGAGGTTTTGGGCGCAGAGGTTGACCCTTGCGCCTCGTGGTGGAATTCATCGGGGTGAATAGGACAGGGCGCGGGCCGGATCAACGCGCCTTTCACATGGAAGCGGAGAAAGTGATGGCGCGCGTTGCATTTCTGGGACTTGGGGTGATGGGCTTTCCCATGGCGGGCCATCTGGCCGCGGCCGGGCATGAGGTGACGGTCTGGAACCGCAGCCCCGCCAAGGCCGAGGCCTGGGTCGCCTGCCACGCCGGCCGCGCCGCCGAGACCGCGCGAGGGGCGGCGACGGGCGCCGATTTCGTCATGGCCTGCGTCGGCAACGACGACGACCTGCGCCAGGTCTGCCTGGGCGAGGCCGGCGCCTTTGCCGGCATGGCGGCGGGCGCGGTTTTCGTCGATCACACCACGGTCTCGGCGGCGGTGACGCGCGAACTGGCCGAGGTCGCCTCGGGCGCGGGCATCGGCTTCGTCGATGCGCCGGTCTCGGGCGGGCAGGCCGGGGCCGAGAACGGCCAGCTTTCGCTGATGTGCGGCGGCACGCAGGCGGATTACGCCCGCGCCGCCCCGGTGATCGCCGCCTATGCCAAGATCTGCCGGCTGATGGGCCCCTCGGGCGCCGGGCAGCTGACCAAGATGTGCAACCAGATCGCCATTGCCGGGCTGGTGCAGGGCCTGTCGGAATCGCTGCATTTCGCCGAGAAGGCCGGGCTTTCCATCGCCTCGGTGGTCGAGGTGATCAGCCAGGGCGCCGCCGGCAGCTGGCAGATGGCGAACCGCCACCAGACCATGGCCGAGAACCGCTTCGACTTCGGCTTCGCGGTGGACTGGATGCGCAAGGACCTGGGCATCTGCCTGGCTACCGCCGACGAGACCGGCGCGACCCTGCCGGTGACGGCGCTGGTCGACCAGTTCTACAAGGAGGTGCAGAACATGGGCGGCGGGCGCTGGGACACCTCGTCGCTGATCGCGCGGCTGCGCAAATGAGCCGGCTTGCCAAGTGCCGCCGGCTCGGGCTATCAGCCGACGCGGGGGCGGTTAGCTCAGTTGGTAGAGCGTCTCGCTTACACCGAGAATGTCGGGGGTTCGAGTCCCTCACCGCCCACCATACCCCCCGGTTTTCCGCATGAGCGGCGCGCTTTCCAGCCTGCGCATCGTCGAGATCGCCGGGCTTGGCCCGACGCCCTTCTCGGCCATGTGGCTTGCCGATCACGGCGCGCAGGTGCTGCGCATCACCCGGCCCGGCGCCCGCCATATCTTCGGGCTCGAGCGCGATGTGCTGGACCGCGGCCGCGACTGGCTGGAACTGGACCTGAAATCCCCCGAAGGCCGGGCCGCCGCGCATGCGCTGATCGCCGGCGCCGATGCGGTGATCGAGGGCATGCGGCCGGGGGTGATGGAACGGCTCGGCCTCGGGCCCGGGGATTTTCCGGAGAATCCGCGGCTGGTCTATGGCCGCATGACCGGCTGGGGGCAGGCGGGTCCGCTGGCGCATTCGGCGGGGCACGACCTGACCTATATCGCCATCACCGGGGCGCTGCATGCCATCGGCCCGGCGGCGCATCCGGTGCCGCCGCTGAACCTGGTCGGGGATTTTGCCGCCGGCTCGATGTATCTGGTCGCGGGCATGCTGGCGGCGATCCTCTCGGCGCGCGAGACCGGGCGCGGCCAGGTGGTCGATGCGGCGATCTCGGACGGGGTGGCGCATCTGATGGCGATGATCTCGGGCCTGCGGGCGGGTGGCCTCTGGCAGGATGCGCGGCAGGCGAACCTGCTGGACGGCGGTGCGCCCTATTATGGCTGCTATGCTTGCGCCTGCGGCGGCTTCCTGGCCATCGGCGCCATCGAGCCGCAGTTCTGGGCCGAACTGCTGCGGCGGCTGGAACTGAATCCGGCCACGCTGCCCGACCGGGTCGATCCGGCGCAATGGCCGGCGCTGCGCGCGGCGCTGGCCGCCCGCATCGCCACCCGCTCGCGCGATGACTGGGCGGCGGTGCTGGAGGGCTCGGACGCCTGCGCGGCGCCGGTGCTGTCGCTGGACGAGGCGCCGCGCCATCCGCATAATGTCGCGCGCGGCACCTTTCACGGCAGCGAGCCGGCGCCGGCACCGCGGCTGTCGGAGACACCCGGTGCGCTGCGGCCGGGCCGGCAGCTGTCGCTGGCCGAGGCGCGGGCGGCATGGGCGCGGTGACGGCATTCCTGTTGACTTGCGCGGCCGAATCCGCGATATACCCGCGACCGGCCGGGCAGGCGCCCGTTGCCGGTGCGTTATTTTGAACCTCACCCAATCGACGGGTGCGCTGTCCGAAGGCGGGGGCCGACCCCACGAACTCCTGCGCCGCAGGGGCCGAAGGACGCGGCAGAACAAGGAAGAAGCGAATGTTCGCAGTTCTCAAGACGGGCGGCAAGCAATACCGGGTCCAATCCGGTGACGTGCTGCGCGTCGAAAAGCTGAACGCCGAAGCCGGCGACAAGATCCAGTTCAACGACGTGCTGATGATCGGCTCGACCGTCGGCGCGCCGCTGGTGGCGGGTGCCGCCGTGCAGGCCGAGGTGATCGACACCATCAAGGCCGACAAGGTCATCACCTATGTCAAGCGCC
Organism: Paracoccus sp. DMF; assembly: GCF_004407025.1. Lineage (NCBI taxonomy): Bacteria > Pseudomonadati > Pseudomonadota > Alphaproteobacteria > Rhodobacterales > Paracoccaceae > Paracoccus > Paracoccus sp. DMF. The sequence continues at coordinate 46,602 of NZ_SOKV02000018.1, read as the reverse complement.
GCCGCAAGCATTCCTCGCAGCGCACGCGCGGCCATCGCCAGCAGCTGACCCTGGTCCGCATCACCGACCTGCTGGAAAACGGCGGCGACAAGACCGACGTCAAGGCCGCCGTCGGTGCGCGCATCGCGCGTCGCCATGACCACGTCGAAACCGCCAACTGAGGAGACTGACCCATGGCACATAAGAAAGCAGGCGGTTCGTCCCGCAACGGTCGCGATTCGGCCGGTCGTCGTCTTGGCGTGAAACTGTTCGGCGGCCAGCAGGCCGTTGCCGGCAACATCATCGTGCGTCAGCGCGGCACCACCTGGTGGGCCGGCGCCAACGTCGGCATGGGCCGCGACCACACGCTGTTCGCGCTGGCCGATGGCCAGGTAAGCTTCCGCAAGGGCCTCAAGGGCCGCACCTATATCTCCGTGCTGCCCGCCAATCTCGAGGCTGCCGAGTAAGCCGATTTTAACACTCTGGTGCTAAAAAAGGGGGATCGGCGCAGGCCGGTCCCCTTCGCGTTTCGGCGTGCAGCACCCATATGTTTTCGAGGAATGGGGGAGAGAAGTGACATGAACGAGTTGATCGCCTCGGATGCGCGGCAGGTCGATATCACCACCGAACGGTTCGTGCTGCGCCCGCTGCGCATGTCGGATGCCGGGCTGATCGCGCATTACACCGCCGACCGCCGGGTGGCCGAGGGCACGCGCTCGATCCCGCATCCGCTGCCGCCGGGCGCGGCCGAATCCTATGTGCGCCGGGCCATGGCCGCGGATCGCGACGAGGATGTCTGGGCCATCGACGGCTCGACGAACAAGCTGGCCGAACTGTTGGGCGTGGTCTCGCTGACCCGCATCGACCAGGAGCAGTCGGAGCTGGGCTTCTGGGTCGGTGCCGGCTTCTGGAACACCGGCTTCGCGACCGAGGCGGTCTCGGCGCTGGTCGAGGCCAATCCGCATGGCTCGCGCACGCTCTTTGCCGAGGCGTTCCAGGATAATCCCGGCTCGGCCCGGGTGCTGACCAATTGCGGCTTCGAATATCTGGGCGATGCGGAAAGCTGGTCGGTGGCGCGCGATGCGCGGGTGCCGACCTGGACCTATCTGCGCAAGATGGGTTGAACGGCGCAATCCTGGGGTAAAGGCCCGCCTTTGCGGCGGGCCTTTTGCTTGGCGCCAGGGCGCGGCCGGGTCGGTGTGAAGCGGGGCCGATCTGGATCGGCGTTTGCAGGACGGTTTCGGTGGCCTGCGATGACCGGCGGACATCCGGCAGCGGGATGGACCTTTCCTGCACGCATGTTTGCTGGCGCGGTCTCGTGCTTGGGGTCAGCGGCGGGGTTGAAGAGCGCACCGGCTGAGACATGCGCCAAGGCGGGCAGACGGTTTCGTCGCGAGCCATCATCCCCGGAGACGCATCGAGAGGTGTTCGTAACGCGAGGATCTGTCCGCGGGTCAGGCGCCTTCTCATGCCCGAGCTAAGCGGATTGGTGCCGCGTGCCGCTTGAGACATGGCCAGAGGCGCACGTCGCGCGCCTGGCCGATGAAGGACACAGCGAACGCTTTTTCGCAGCGCGGGGGTTTGCGCAGGCCCCGGCGATGCGGGAAGCAGGAGGGCAGCGCGTGCCGCATGAGACCTGAACCAAAGGTGCGCAAGGCGGGCCCAGTCGCGCGCCATGGCTGATGGAACAAGCAGCGAGCGTGTGCTTTTGCAGCGCGAGGTTCGCCGCTGAGAGCGGGGGGATGCTTGGCAAGCTGCTCGGCACCGGACGGGCCGAAGGTGCCGGACATGCGCGCACGATGGGACGCACCTTGCGTTTTGCAAGGTTTAGCGGGACCCGGCTGTGCGACGCGGTTTGCAGGCGCATTCGGCCGCGGCGCTTGATAAGGCTGTTTGGGCGTTGACAGTGCTGCTGAGCTGCGTCCGATCGCAGGCTCAGCTGGAGGGCGCCATTCCACTTGCATGGGGGCTCGTTCGCCCCGGCCCTTTGGCGCGGTTCGCATGGGTATTTTCAGAACGAAGAAACCCTCGGGGCCGCAGCGTCAGGGCCGCAGCGTCACCGCATTGCCCGCGCCCGAGATCACCACCTCGCGCAGGCTGGGCAGCACCGCGTTGGGAATGGTCAGGGCGGCGGTGATGGTGTCGCTGGCCGGATTCGGCGGGTTGGCGGCGGCGAAGGTGTCGGGCAGCGGCGGCTTGCCGACCAGCCGCAGCCGCAGCACGCCGTTTTCGTCGGGGCGGATCCGGCCCGGCGGCATCGGCACCTCGGTCACCAGCGCCACGTCCCACCAGCCCTTGCTGGCGCCAAGCCCGGTGACGATCAGCAGCCGCCCCTCATACATCGGATCCCATTTCGCGCTGGTGACATGGGCCAGCGGCACGCGGCCGTCGTTCGTGCTGGTCGGATAGCCGCCCTCGGGCGCCAGGCTTTGCGGCTGCTGCGCGCCACCCCAGCGCATCGGGTTCCAGCTGCTGTCGCCCATGCGGCCGCAGCCGACCAGCACCAGAGCCGCGCAGGCAAGCATGCCCAAAGTTCCCGTCCGCATGAGTGCTGCCCCCGTGTCCCTGGTCTCGTTGGCGCAGTGATAGGGCAAGTCGCGCGGCGGTGAAAGCCTCTTTGACCTTGTCGGCGCCGCGCGCTATGCCATCACCGGCCGCCCACCCGCGGCCTTGCGGAAAGGAAGCGCCATGGCCACGCCCGCCTTTGAAGACATCGCCGAAACCTTCGATTTCCTCGAGGATTGGGAAGAGCGCTATCGCCATGTCATCGAACTGGGCAAGGCGATGCCGGCGATGGACGCCTCGCTGCAGGTGCCGGCGACCAAGGTCGAGGGCTGCGCCAGCCAGGTCTGGATCATGCCCCGCATCGAGGGCGGCAGGTTCGACTTCCAGGGCGACAGCGATGCGCTGATCGTGCGCGGGCTGATCGCCATCCTGCACGCGCTTTATTCCGGCGTGCCGGTGCGCGAGGTGCCGGCGATCGACGCCAGCGCCGAGCTTGGCCGGCTGGGGCTGGAGGAACATCTTTCGGCGCAGCGGTCCAACGGGTTGCGCGCCATGGTCGAGCGCATCCGGCTGCTGGCCGCGGCGGCCTGAACCCGACTGTCAGCCGCCGCGCCGGTGCGAGATCCAGCCGCCGCCCAGCACGCGGCTGCCCTCGGTGGCATAGAACACGCAGGCCTGGCCGGGGCTGACGCCTTCTTCCGGGGCCAGCAGTTCGACCTCGGCGCGCCGCTCGCCGGTCACGCGCAGGATTGCCGGCCGCGGCGGCCGGGTCGAGCGGATGCGGGCGGTGATGGCGATCTCGCCCTCGAAGGGCGCGTCGCCCAGCCAGTTCACCTCGGTCACCGGCACGATCTTCGTCGCCAGCGCCTGCTTGGGGCCGACGACGACCCGCCGCGTCTCGGGCTCCAGCCGCAGGACATAGAGCGGATCGCCGAGGCCGCCGATGCCCAGGCCGCGGCGCTGGCCGATGGTGTAATGGATCACGCCGCGATGCGTGCCCAGCACATTGCCGTCCATGTCCACGATCTCGCCCGGATCGGCCGAGCCGGGGCGCAGCTTCTCGATCACGCTGGCATAGTCGCCGTTCGGGACGAAGCAGATGTCCTGGCTGTCGGGCTTGTCCGCCACCGCGAGCCGGTATTGCGCCGCCAAGGCGCGCGTCTCGGCCTTGCTGGCCAGGCCGCCCAGCGGAAAGCGCAGGAAATCCAGCTGCTCCTGCGTGGTCGAGAACAGGAAATAGCTTTGGTCGCGGTTCGGGTCGGCGGCCATGTGCAGCTCGGCCCCGGCCGGACCGTCGAAGCGGCGGATGTAATGCCCGGTCGCCATGCAATCGGCGTCGAGCTCGCGCGCGGTCTGCAGCAGGTCGCGGAATTTCACCCGCTCATTGCAGCGGATGCAGGGCACGGGCGTGGCGCCGGCCAGATAGGCATCGGCGAATTCCTCGATCACCGATTCCCGGAACTTGTTTTCGTAATCAAGCACATAATGCGGAAAGCCGATGCGTTCGGCCACGCGGCGGGCATCGTGGATGTCCTGCCCGGCGCAGCAGGCGCCCTTTTTCGCCAGGGCCGCGCCATGGTCGTAAAGCTGCAGCGTCACCCCGATCACGTCATAGCCCTGCGCCGCCAGCATTGCCGCCACGACCGAGCTGTCGACGCCGCCCGACATGGCGACGACCACGCGGGTCTGCGCCGGCGGCTTGGCAAAGCCCAGCGAATTCATGGTCATGTCCGGCGCGTCGGGGCGCAAGTTCGGGCGGGGCGCTGTCATGGATCGTCCTTGTCGCGGCCGCGCGCGAAGACGGGCGGCGTTGTTGCCTACATTTATAGGAAAATTCCCGGGTTTCTCAAGGGCAGGCCGGGAAAACCCGGCGTGACTTCACCGGGATTTAAGAAGTTTGCGCCACAACAAGGCAAGGATCACAGGAACTTGCCGATGTTTTTGAGAAAAGCCCCCGGACCGCGCACCGCGACCCTGCCCGACGGCAGCATCCTGACGCTGGCCGACCTGCCGTCGCCACAGACCCGCTGGGTCGCCAGCCGCAAGGCCGCCGTCGTCGATGCCGTGCAATACGGGCTCTTGTCGCGAGAGGAGGCGATTCGCCGCTATGGCCTGACCGGAGAAGAGTTCGATGCCTGGATGCAGGCCTTTCGCCGCCATGGCCGCAACGCGCTGAAGATCACCCAGCTGCAAAAATTTCGACAACCCCAGGTTGAATAACATTTGCCGGTATCTTCGGTAACGTGATATTAACCTTTTGCGCGGAAATTTTACCAGTCAGATGGTTGGCAAGGGGACATATTATGCGAATTCTTCTGGTCGAGGATGATCCGACCACGGCGCGCAGCATCGAGCTGATGCTGACCCACGCGAGCTACAACGTCTATCGCACCGACATGGGCGAGGAGGGGATCGACCTTGCCAAGCTCTACGACTACGACCTGATCCTGCTGGACCTGGACCTGCCCGACATGCATGGCATGGAGGTGCTGCGCCAGATCCGCATGTCGCGCGTCGACACGCCGATCCTGATCCTGACCGGCTCGGACGATACCGAAAGCAAGCTGCGCGGCTTCGGTTTCGGGGCCGACGACTACATGACCAAGCCCTTCAACCGCGACGAACTGGTGGCGCGCATCCAGGCGATCATCCGCCGCTCCAAGGGGCACAGCCAATCGGTGATCCGCACCGGCGAGATGGTGGTGAACCTCGACGCGCGCTCGGTCGAGGTCGGGGGACGGCCGGTGAACCTGACCGGCAAGGAATACCAGATCCTCGAACTGCTCACCCTGCGCAAGGGCACGACGCTGACCAAGGAGATGTTCCTGAACCACCTCTACGGCGGCATGGACGAGCCCGAGCTGAAGATCATCGACGTCTTCGTCTGCAAGCTGCGCAAGAAGCTGGCGGCGGCGATGAGCGGCGAAAGCCATATCGAGACCGTCTGGGGCAGGGGCTATGTCCTGCGCGACCCGGTGGCCGAGATGCAGAACCCCGAGCGCCTGGCGCTGCGCGCCTGATCCGCGTGGCGTTACCAGCCTGAACCCGGGTCGGGCGCTGGACAATCCGGCCCCGGCCCCGGTATCACCGTCTTTCGGACAGGCCCGGCGGGGCAGGCAGGCTGGCGGAGGGCGCGATGACCGCAGAGGACGAGAACCAGGCCGCGGACAGGGCCGAATCGCCATCGCCGCAGCCGGTCGAGACGCTGGACCGGGCCGCGGCCCAGGCCGAGATCGCCGCGCTGACCGATGTCCTGGACCGTGCGAACCAGGCCTATCACCGCGACGATGCGCCCTTCATCAGCGACGCCGATTATGACGCAAAAAAGCGCCGCCTGCTGGAGATCGAGACCCGTTTCCCCGATCTTGCCGCCAAGGCCAGCCCCTCGGCCCAGGTCGGTGCCGCGCCGGACGGCCGGTTTGCCAAGGTCATGCACCGTCTGCCGATGCTGTCGCTGGAAAACGGCTTTGCCGCCGATGACGTGCAGGCCTTCGTGCAGCGGGTGCGCTCGTTCCTGAACCTCGGCCCCGATGCCGCGCTGGAACTCACCGCCGAGCCCAAGATCGACGGCCTGTCCCTGTCGCTGCGTTACGAAGGCGGGCGGCTGGTCCAGGCCGCGACCCGCGGCGACGGCGCGGTGGGCGAGAACGTGACCGCCAATGCCCGCACCATCGCGGATATTCCGCAGGTGCTCGCCGGCCGCGATTTCCCCGAGGTGCTGGAGATCCGCGGCGAGGTCTATATGTCGCACGCGGATTTCGAGCGGCTGAACCAGACCGAGGGCGGCCGCGTCTTCGCCAACCCGCGCAATGCCGCCGCCGGTTCCTTGCGCCAGCTGGATCCGGCGATCACCGCCGCCCGGCCGCTGCGCTTCTTTGCCTATGCCTGGGGCGAGATCAGCGAACCCCTCGCTGCGACCCAGTTCGAAGCGGTCCAGCGCCTTGCCGCGATGGGCTTCCAGATCAATCCGCTGACCCGGATCTGCCGTTCCGTCGCCGAGATGCTGGCCGCCTGGGCCGAGATCGAACAGATGCGCGCCACGCTCGGCTATGACATCGACGGCGTGGTCTACAAGGTCAACGACCTCGGCTATCAGGCGCGGCTGGGTATGCGCTCGACCACGCCGCGATGGGCCTTGGCGCACAAATTCCCGGCCGAACGCGCCTGGACCCGGCTCGAATCCATCGACATCCAGGTCGGCCGCACCGGGGCGCTGAGCCCGGTCGCGCGGCTGACGCCCGTCACGGTGGGCGGGGTCGTGGTCTCGAACGCGACCTTGCACAACGAGGATTACATCGCCGGCCGCGGTGCCGATGGCAGCGAGATCCGCGGCGGCAAGGACATCCGCATCGGCGACTGGGTCGAGGTCTATCGCGCCGGCGACGTGATCCCCAAGGTCGCGGACGTCGACCTGGCCAAGCGACCGGCGGGGGCCGTGCCCTATGTCTTTCCCGACCGCTGCCCGGAATGCGGCTCGCCCGCGATCCGGGAAGAGGGCGACTCGGTGCGCCGCTGCACCGGCGGGCTGATCTGCCCGGCGCAGGCGGTGGAAAAGCTGCGCCATTTCGTCTCGCGCGCCGCCTTCGACATCGAGGGGCTGGGTGCCAAGCAGGTCGAGCTGTTCTATCGCCTGGGCTGGATCGCCGAGCCCGCGGATATCTTTACCCTGGCCCGGCGTGATGCCGAGGGCGCCAAGATGCGGGCGGATAGCCGCGGCGACGCCGATGAGGAACTGCTGCTCTCGCTTGGCATCGACCGGCTGCATCTTTCGGGCGGCGCTGCGGCGGCCCTGGCCCGGCTGTCGGGCACGCGCCTGGCCGAGATCAAGGGCTGGGGCGAGAAAAGCGCCGCGGGCCTTTTCCAGGCCATCGAGAAGCGGCGCGAGATCCCGCTGTTGCGGCTGCTTTTCGCGCTTGGCATCCGCCATGTCGGCGAGGTTGCGGCCCAGGATCTGGCGCGGCATTACGGCAGCTGGCAGGCCCTTGAAACGGCGCTGGACCTGTCGCGCCCCGCCGCGCTGGTGCATCGCGAGGCCGATGAGGCCGCTCAGGCCGAACGCGCCGCTGCCCAGGCCGAAAACCGCCGCGCCCGCATTGCCGAAACCCGGGCCGCGCTTCTGGCTCATGTCGAGCTGTCGCCGGAAAGCGCCGCGGCCTGGGCCGACCTGATCGCCGCCGATGGCGTCGGCCCGACGCTTGCCATGTCGCTGTCGGACGCCTTTGCCAACCCCGCCGAGCGCGCCGCCATCGACCGGCTGGCGGGTTTCCTGACGGTGCTGCCGCCCGAGGCGCGCGCCACCGACAGCGAGATCACCGGCAAGACGCTGGTCTTTACCGGCACGCTGGAGAAGATGACCCGCGCCGAGGCCAAGGCCCGGGCCGAGGCGCTTGGCGCCCATGTCGCGGGCTCGGTCTCGGCCCGGACCGACCTGCTGATCGCCGGCCCGGGCGCGGGATCGAAGGCCAGGAAGGCCGCCGAACTGGGCATCAAGGTCATCGACGAGGACGAATGGCTGGCGATCGCGCAGCGGTGAAGCCCGGCCGGCCCGAGGCGCTGTTTCCCCTGTTCGCGGGCGTCGAGACCCTGCCCGGGGTCGGTCCGCGCGCCGCCGAGAGCTTTGCCCAGATGGGCGCGACCCGGCTGCGCGACCTGGTGCTGACCCTGCCGCATTCCGGCATCCGCCGCCGCCGCATCGCCCGGCTGGCCGACGCCCGGCCGCCCGAGATCGTCACCCTGCTGGTCCGGGTCGAGCGTCACAGCCCGCCCAGCGGCAAGGGCCGGCCGTGGCGGGTGCATTGCTCGGACGGCTCCAGCGATCTGCAGCTGGTGTTCTTTCATGCCCGCAAGGACTGGATCGAGACCCAGCTGCCGGCGGGCGCGCGCCGGCTGGTCTCGGGCAAGCTTGAGCTGTTCGACGGCATGGCGCAGATGGTGCATCCCGACCATATCGGCACCGAGGACGGCCCGCCCCTGCCGGAATTCGAGCCGGTCTATCCGCTCTCGGGCCGGCTGACGCAGGGGGGGGTGCAGAAGGCGGTGCGCGGCGCGCTGGCGAAACTGCCGGTGGCCGGGGAATGGATCGACCCGGGCCTGCTTGCGCGCGAGGGCTGGCCGGATTGGCATGCCGCCCTGGCGCAGGCCCATGCGCCCTCGGGGCCCGAGGGGCTGTCGCCGACCGATCCGGCGCGGGCGCGGCTGGCCTATGACGAGCTTTTCGCGCATCAGCTGACGCTGGCGCTCTTGCGCCGCGACCGCCGCCGGCAGGCGGGGCTGGCGACGCAGGGCGACGGCCGCTTGCGAGAGCGGGTGCTGGCCGGACTGCCCTGGCCGCCGACCGGGGCGCAGCGCCGCGCGGTCGACGAAATCGCCGGCGACATGGCCGCGCCGCGGCGGATGAACCGGCTGTTGCAGGGCGATGTCGGGGCCGGCAAGACCCTGGTCGCATTCCTCGCGCTGCTGGTCGCGGTCGAGGCGGGCGGGCAGGGCGTGCTGATGGCGCCGACCGAGATCCTGGCGCGACAGCATTTCCGCGCGCTGGAGCCGCTGGCGCAGCTGGCGGGGATTCGGCTGGAGGTCTTGACCGGCCGCGACAAGGGCGATGCGCGGGCCAATATCCTGGCCGACCTGGCCATGGGCCGCATCGACGTCCTGGTCGGCACCCATGCCGTGATCCAGAAATCGGTCGAGTTCCACGACCTGCGGCTGGCGATCATCGACGAGCAGCATCGCTTCGGCGTCAACCAGCGCATGGAGCTGGGCACCAAGGGCAACCACCTGCCGCCCGACATGCTGGTGATGACGGCGACGCCGATCCCGCGCTCGCTGGCGCTGGCGCAATTCGGCGACATGGACCTGTCGGTGCTGGACGAAAAGCCGGCAGGGCGCCAGCCGGTGCGTACCACGGTGGTGCCGGACGGCCGCATGGCCGAGGTTCTGGCGCATCTGGACCGCGCTCTGCAGGGCGGCGCGCGGGCCTATTGGGTCTGCCCGCTGGTCGAGGAAAGCGAGGCGGTCGACCTGACCGCCGCCGAGGCCCGCTTCCAGGAGCTGCGCGCCCGCTTTGGCGCCGAGGTGCGCATGGTCCACGGCCAGATGCCGCCCGAGGAACGCGACGCCGCCATGGCGGATTTCGCTGCCGGCCGGGCGCGGATCCTGGTCGCGACCACGGTGATCGAGGTCGGGGTCGACGTGCCCGAGGCGACGATCATGGTCATCGAGCGCGCCGAGAGCTTCGGCCTGGCGCAGCTGCACCAGCTGCGCGGAAGGGTCGGGCGCGGCAGCGGGGCCTCGAGCTGCCTGCTGATGTATCACGAGCCGCTGTCCGAGACCGGCCGCCGCCGCCTGGGCATCCTGCGCGAGACCGAGGACGGCTTCCGTATCGCCGAGGAAGACCTGGCGATGCGCGGCGCGGGCGACGTGATCGGCACCGCGCAATCCGGCCGGCCGCGCTTTCGCATCGCCGACCTGGAGCGCCAGGGCGCGCTGATGGCGCTGGCGCGCAAGGATGCGCAGGCCTTCCTGGAGCGCGACCCGGGCATGGAGAGCCCGCGCGGCCAGGCGATCCGGCTGCTGCTGTGGCTGATGGAGCAGGACCGCGCGGTGCGGCTGATCACCGCCGGCTAGGCACAGGTCCGGATGTTCTTAAAAAGTTCTTTACTTTGTTCCGCATTGATGAGAACAAAGTATAAACAAACCGTGGAGAACGCCTATGACCCGCGAATCCCTGTCCGACCTTCTGGGCACCGTCGCCATTTCCGTGACGGCCATCATCCTGTTTTCGCTGCCCTCGATCCTGGCAGCCTGATCCCTCACTGCCCCGCGCTGATGGCGGCCCCTTCGCCTGGGTGCCGCGATTTCCCCCGGACGATCATGCGCGCAACTGGCCGGCCCCGCGAAGGGCCGGCTTTTTCATGTGCCGGCGGTGCTGCGGCTTGCGCGGTCACGATGCCTCCGGCGGGGGTATTTGGAAAACGGAGAAAGCCTCAGCTGGACGAGGCGTCGATGGCGCCGAGCAGCGCCTCCCATGCGAGCAGGATCGAGGCGTGGCGGTTCGGGAATTCGCGCGCGGGCAGCAGCGCCTCGAGTTCCTCGAACGGGGCCGAGGGGCCGGGGCCGTCCTGTTTCAGCATGGCTTGCAATTCGTCGCGGGCGCGGGCGATCTCGGCGCGCGAGCGGCCGAGGGCGCTGCGGCCGAGCACGCCGGCCGAGGCCTGGCCCAGGGCACAGGCGCGCACCTCTTGTCCGAAATCGGCGATGCGGCCGTCCTGCATCGCGACATGCGCCGTGACCGACGATCCGCATTGCGGCGAGCGCTTGTGCGCGCTGCCGGTCGGCGCGGCCAGCTTGCCCAGATGCGGGATGTCCGAGGCCAGCGCGAGGATGCGCCGCGAGTAGAGCTGCATCAGGTCGCTGTCGGACATGGTCTTTTCCCTTGCTGCCGTCGGGTCTAGATAGGCATCGCCAAGCCGAAAGGAAAGCCGATGTTCGATCCCGCCAGCCTGAAATACGATGCGAACGGGCTGATCCCCGCCATCGCCCAGGATCATCGCAGCGGCGAGGTGCTGATGATGGCCTGGATGAATGCCGAATCCGTCGCGAAAACGCTTGAGGATGGTCGTGTAACATACTGGTCCCGCTCGCGTCAGGCGTTCTGGACCAAGGGCGAAAGCTCGGGCCATGTCCAGAGGCTGGTCGAGATGCGGGTAGACTGCGACCGCGACTGCCTGCTCTTGCTGGTCGAGCAGACCGGGCCGGCCTGCCACACCAATCGGCGGTCCTGCTTCTATACCGCCGTGCGGGACGCGACCGAGGTGGTGATCATGGCGCCCCTAGAGACCTAGCATGCGGCGGATGTCCTCCGGCGTCGCGCCCTCGGCCCGGTAGAGGCGCAGGGCGCGGGCGTCGTCGCGCTTGGCGAGGCGCTTGCCGCTGGCGTCGCGGATCAGGCGGTGGTGGTGATAGCGCGGCGTCGGAAGCTGCAGCAGCTTCTGAAGAAGAACGTGGATCCATGTGGAATCCAACAGATCCTTGCCGCGCGTCACCAGGGTGATGCCCTGCGCGGCATCGTCCACCACCACCGAAAGGTGGTAGCTGGTGCCCATGCCGCGCCGGGCCAGCACCACGTCGCCGACGCCGCTGATGAAATCCTCGGCCGTCAGGCGGTGCGGCATGCCGGGGGCGATGTTTTCGTCCTCGAAGGCGATTTCGTCCGCGCCAAGATGGGCGAAAGCGGCTGCGGCGTTCAGGCGGATCGCGTCCTCGGGCCCGGTCTCGGCCATGCTGCGGTGGCGGCAGGTGCCGGGATAGACCGGGCCATCGGGACCGATCACGCTTTCTTGCGGGGCAGAAAGCGCGGAGCGGATGTCGGCGCGGCGGCATTGGCAGGGATAGGTCAGGGCAAGCGCCGCCAGCCGGTCCAAGGCGGCCTGATAGGCGGACAGGCGTTCGGATTGGCGCATCACCGGCAGCGGCCAGTCGAGGCCGAGCCAGTGCAGATCCTCGGCGATCATCGCCTCGTATTCCGGGCGGCAACGGCTTTGGTCGATGTCCTCGATCCGCAGCAGGAAGCGCCCGGGGTCGGCCAGCCGCGCGGCAGTCAGGGCGGCAAAGGCATGGCCCAGATGCAGCGGCCCGGTCGGCGAAGGGGCGAAGCGGGTTACTGTTTCCAAGGCTGTTGGGCCGCCAGCCAGGATTGGAAATCCGCCTTGGCGCGGTCGGTATAGGCCGGATAACGGTCCTTGCGCCCCTTGCGGCCGCCGCGCATCGCATCCAGCGGCGGGTAGAGGCCGAAGTTCACGTTCATCGGCTGGAAGGTTCTGGCATCGGCGCCGCCGGTGATGTGGTTGACCAGCGCGCCCATCGAGGTGGTGTGCGGTGGCGGGACCAGGTCGTGTCCCAGCGCCTCGGCCGCGGCCATGCGGCCGGCCAGCAGGCCCATGGCCGCGGATTCGACATAGCCCTCGACGCCCGTGACCTGGCCGGCGAAGCGCAGGTTCGGGCGGGCGCGCAGCCGCAGCCGGTCGTCGATCAGCCGCGGCGAATTCAGGAAGGTGTTGCGGTGGATGCCGCCCAGCCGGGCAAAACTTGCGTTTTCCAGGCCGGGAATGCGCCGGAAAACATCCACTTGCGCGCCGTATTTCATCTTGGTCTGGAAGCCGACGATATTGTAGAGCGTGCCGAGCGCATTGTCGCGGCGCAGCTGCACCACCGCATAGGGCTTTTCGGCGGGATTGTGGGCGTTGGTCAGGCCGACCGGCTTCATCGGGCCGTGGCGCAGGGTCTCGCGGCCGCGCTCGGCCATGACCTCGATCGGCAGGCAGCCGTCGAAATAGCCGGCGGTCTCGCCTTCGTGGAACTCGGTCTTCTCCGCCGCCAGCAGCGCGTCGATGAAGCCTTCGTAGTCCTCGCGCGTCATCGGGCAGTTGATATAGGCGGTGCGCTCTTCCTCGGTCTCGCCCTTGTCATAGCGGCTCTGGCGCCAGCAGACCGCCATGTCGATGGTCTCGGCATGGACGATGGGGGCGATGGCGTCGAAGAAGGCCAGCGCGCCTTCGCCGGTGGCCTGCAGGATCGACTGGCCGAGGGCGGGCGAGGTCAGGGGGCCGGTGGCGACGATCCAGCGGCCGTCGGTCGGCAGGTCGGCGATCTCGCCCGGGGTGAAGCTGACCAGCGGCTCGTCCCGCAGGGCCCGGGTCACGGCGGCGGAAAAGGCGTCGCGGTCCACGGCCAGCGCGCCGCCGGCGGGCAGGCGGTGGCGGTCGGCCATGGCCATGATCAGCCCGCCCGCCGCGCGCATTTCCCAATGCAGCTGCCCGACCGCGTTCATCTGGTCGTCGTCCGAGCGGAAACTGTTCGAGCAGACCATCTCGGCGCAATCTCCGGTGCGATGGGCGAAGGTCTCGACCTGGGGCCGCATCTCGTGCAGCACCACCGGCACGCCGGCGCGGGCGATCTGCCAGGCGGCCTCGGAGCCGGCCAGCCCCGCGCCGATGATGTGGATCGGTTCCATCTTCACCCCCTTCGCGTCAGGCGCGCCTCATAGCATCGCCGGGCGGCATGAGAAAGGGCGGCATCCGCTGGGGATGCCGCCCGATGCCTAGCCGTCAGCCCCAGATCAGGCCTCGGCGGCGGCTTCCTCGTTCTCTTCCGAGCGCAGGCCCGAGGGCGCGGCGATATTGGCGATCACGAAGTCGCGGTCGATGGTCGGCTTGACGCCGGCCGGCAGCGTCACGTCGCTGATGTGGATGGTGTCGCCGATCTGCTTGCCGGTCAGGTCCACGGTGATGTGATCCGGGATCTCGGACGCGGTCACCACCAGCTCGACCTCGGGGCGCACCACGACCAGCGTGCCGCCGCGCTTGAGGCCCGGCGAGGCTTCGTGGCCTTCGAAGGTCACGTGGATGAACAGGTTCACCCGGGTGTTGCGGTGCAGGCGCATGAAGTCGATATGCGTCGGCAGGTCCTTGACCACGTCGCGCTGGACGCCGCGGCAAACGACGCGCACGTCGTCCTGGCCCTCGATCTTCAGGTTCCACAGCGTGGACAGGAAGCGACCGGCGCGCAGCTTGGTCAGCAGCGAGTTGAACTCGATTTGGATCGGCTGCGGGTCTTTCCCGTCGCCATAAACGATGCCGGGCACCTTGCCTTCGCGGCGAGCTTGGCGGGCGGCCCCCTTGCCTGTCCCCGCGCGTGCCTCGGCCACCAGATCCGGGATCTCTTTGGCCATTTTGCTATTCCTTTGCTAAGCGTTCGCGGCCATCCTCCAAGGGTGCATGGCCGAAGCCGCGCCTATATCCCGAACGGGGCGCGATGTGAAGCACGAAAAATGATCGCCATAGGCGGGAATTCGCTTGCCACAACGCATCCGAAGCCTCATGCATCGCCAGAGGTGCCGGGGCGTTTCAAAATTGCATCGTATTCATTCTCTCGACTATCTCAAGCTGGGTCTGGCCGTGCTGGTGGCCTTTGCCCATACCTACTGGCTGCAGACCAACATGACGCCGCGGCTGTTCCTGATCGGCAACGGGCTGATGCGGGTCATGGTGCCGGTTTTCTGCATCGTCGCGGGCTATTTCCTCTATTCGGCGGTGGCGCGCGGCAAGGGCGTCAAGTGGCTGTGGCGCGTGCTGGCGCTCTACCTGTTCTGGATGGCGGTCTATTTCCCGTTCTGGTTGAACGAGATCCACGGCCTGGTCTCATTGGTCAAGGAACTGCTCTGGGGCTATTTCCACCTGTGGTTCATGGCCGGGATCCTGGTCGCCGGGGCGCTGCTGCTGATCCTGCGCGCCCTGGGCCGGGTGCTGGCGCCGGCCTATGAATACCGCATCCTGCTGGGCGCGGCGCTGGTCTGCGCCGTGATCGGCGTGACGCTGCAATACATGGCGCTGTCGGGCGTGGCGCAGATCGGGGTGAAGAAGTTCTCGAACGGGCTGTTCATGTGCTTCCCCTTCGTCACCATCGGCTATCTCTGCGGCCGGCGGGTGGCGCGGCTGGGAACCCAGGGGCTGCCGCCGCGCTGGCTGGTGCTGTCGCTGACCATCGGCGGGCTCGGGCTTTTGATGATCGAGGCCTGGCTGGTGCAGGCGCGCTGGACCGACGACGTGATGCTGGACATCCCGGCCAGCTCCTATATCGCGGCGCCGGCGCTGTTCATCGCCACGCTGGGCACGCGGCTGCCGGCGCCGCCGATCCGGCTGGACCCGATCTCGGCCGGGATCTATTTCATGCATGTGCTGGCGCTGCACCTCGCGCATGCGCTGGGATTCACCCATCTCATGGACCTGATGCTGTTCGCGGTCGGGCTGCCGACGCTGGTGGCGCTGCTGTTGCAGCGCCTGCCGATCCCGGGCTTCGGCAAGCCGGCGCATCGCCACCACGACCACGGCCGCGACACCGCCCAGCCCTGAGGCCCGGGCGCGTCACGCCCAAGGGGTCAGGAAGTCCGGCGGCAACAGCAGGTTGTGGCGGCCGAGGTTCCTGACATCGCGTTCGCCGCACAGCGCCATGGTGATGTCCAGCTCCTTCTGGATCACCTCCAGCGCCGCGGTCACGCCCGCCTGGCCCATGGCGCCCAACCCATAGATGAAGGCGCGGCCGATATGGGTCGCATGCGCCCCCAGCGCCAGCGCCTTCAGCACGTCCTGGCCCGAGCGGATGCCGCTGTCCATGTGGATCTCGACTTGGTCGCCGACCGCCGCGACGATCTCGGGCAGCATGCGGATGGAACTCACCGCGCCGTCCAGCTGCCGGCCGCCGTGGTTGCTGACGATGATCGCATCGGCGCCAAAGCCCGCGGCCATGCGGGCATCCTCGGGATCGTTGATGCCTTTGAGGATCAGCTTGCCGCCCCAGAGGTCGCGGATGCGGGCGATCTTGTCCCAGTCGAGCTGCGGGTCGAACTGCTCGGCGGTCCAGCTCGACAGCGAGGAGGTGTCGCCGACGCCCTTGGCGTGACCCACGATATTGCCGAAGAAGCGGCGCTTCGTTTGCAGCATCTCGATGCCCCAGCGCCATTTCGTCGCCAGGTCCAGCATGACCGGCAGCGTCAGCTTGGGCGGCGCGGACAGGCCGTTCTTCAGGTCCTTGTGGCGCTGGCCCAGGATCTGCAGGTCCAGCGTCAGCACCAGGGCCGAGCAGCCGGCGCGCCTGGCCCGCTCGATGATCGCCTCCAGGAACTCCTGGTCGCGCATGACGTAAAGCTGGAACCAGAACGGATGCGGCACCTCTTGCGCCACGTCCTCGAGCGAGCAGATCGACATGGTCGACAGCGTGAAGGGCACGCCGAAATCGCGCGCGGCGCGGGCGGCCTTGATCTCGCCGTCGGCGGATTGCATGCCGGTCAGCCCGACCGGCGCCAGCGCCACCGGCATGGCGACGTCCTGGCCGATCATGGTGCTGCGGGTGCTGCGGTTCGTCATGTCGACGGCGACGCGCTGGCGCAGCTTGATGCGCTGGAAATCCGAGCAATTCTCGCGGAAGGTGCCCTCGGTATAGCTGCCGCTCTCGGCATAGTCGTAGAACATGCGCGGCACGCGCCGGCGATAGATCGCCTTGAGGTCGTCGATGCAGGTGATGACCGGCATGGGGCTTTCCTTATTCTGGCGCCGCGGGGGCGGCGCAATCGGGCTGATCCTCGGGGCAGGCATCGTCCAGAGAACGCTGCGACAGCGCCTTGGCGCGGGTGCGCAGCGCGGCCGCGCGACCCTCCAGCGCCGCGGCATCGGCGACGCTGCCGCCGCCGCCGCGCCCGGCCAGCGCCGCGCCGCGGGCGGCCAGCGCCCCGGTCGCGGCACCGGGGTCGCGCAGGGCATCCGCGGCATGGCCGGGCAGGGCGGGCTGGGCCAGCACCTGCTCGGTCGGCATCAGCGCCGGATAGTCGCGCCCGTCCTCGCAACCCGCCAGCGCCGCCAGCGCCGCGATGCCGATGATGCCGGCCAGCCTCATGCCGTTTCCCCTGCTGCTTCGGGCCGCACCATAGGCCCGGCCGGGCCGCCGGGACAAGATGCGCTCTTTCCTTGCCGGGCGTCCCTGCCTAGAAGGCATCATGGCACGCAGGCAGGGCTCCAGGGCAGAGATCACCGGACCGCTGGTCCGCGACGCGGCGCGCAATCTGTTCGCGCGCCACGGCTATGCCGCCGTCTCGATGCGCCAGATCGCGGCCGAGGTCGGCCTGCAGGTCGGCGCGCTCTACGCCTATACGCCCGACAAGCAGGCGTTGCTGGCCGATCTTCTGCGCGGCCATATGGAGGAGCTGTTGGCCGCCTGGCAGGACGACCCGGCACGCCCGGCGCTCGACCGGCTGCAGGCCTTTTTGCGCTTCCACATCCAGACCAGCCTGGAGCGGCCCGAGGCGGTGTTCCTGTCCTATATGGAGCTGCGCAACCTCGAAGCCGACAACCGCGCCGAGATCGCCGCGCTGCGCCGCCGCTACGAGGATGCGCTCGAGGCGATCCTGATCGCCGGCATGGCCCAGGGCAGCATGCGCATCCCCGATTCGCGTCTCGCCACCATGGCGCTGATCGCCATGCTGACCGGCATCACCAACTGGTATCGCGAAGGCGGCCGCCTGGACCAGGACCGCGTCGCGGCGGTCTATTGGGAACTGGTCCGCGGCGCGGTGGGCGCCTGACCCGCGCCCAGCCCTTCTCCGCTCTCCAAATACCCCGGGGGGACGCCTCTGCGGCCCCATCGAGGGGCCGCAGAGGCGCGGGGGGCGGCGCCCCCCGGACGCAGCGCCGCGCACAAGCCTGTTCAACCCCGGGCCAAGCCGGATATAAGACGGCATGAGCCTTCCGCCCCAGTTCCTCGACGAGATCCGCGCCCGCGTGCCTTTGTCGCGCGTGATCGGGCGCAAGGTGACCTGGGACCTGCGCCGCTCGAATCAGGCCAAGGGCGACTGGTGGGCGCCTTGCCCCTTCCACGGCGAAAAGACCGCCTCCTTCCACGTCGATGACCAGAAGGGCTTCTATTACTGCTTCGGCTGCCACGCCAAAGGCGACGCCCTGACCTTCCTGCGCGAGGCCGAGGGCATGGGCTTTCTCGAGGCGGTCGAGCTGCTCGCCTCGGAGGCCGGCCTGCAGATGCCCGAACGCGACCCGCGCCAGGTGCAGCGCGCCGACCGCCGCAGCGAACTGGTCGAGGTCATGGAACAGGCGGTGCGCTGGTTCCGTATGCAACTGGGCATGGCCGCGGCCGAACAGGCGCGCGCCTATCTCGCCCGGCGCGGCCTCGACCCCGCCGCCTGCGAGCAATTCGGCATCGGCTTCGCCCCCGACCAGCGCCAGGGCCTGTTCAACGCGCTGCGCAGCAAGGGTATCGCCGAGGCGCTGATCGTCGAGGCGGGACTCGCGGCCAAGCCCGACGGCGGCGGCGCGCCCTTCGACCGTTTCCGCGGCCGGATCATCTTTCCGATTCGCGACGGCCGCGGCCGCTGCATCGCCTTCGGCGGCCGGGCCATGGACCCGAACGCCCGCGCCAAATACCTGAACTCGCCCGAAACCGCGCTCTTCGACAAGGGCCGCAACCTCTACAACGCCGGACCGGCGCGCGCGGCAGTGGCCAAGGGCAAGCCGCTGGTGGTGGCCGAGGGCTACATGGACGTGATCGCCCTGGTCCGCGCCGGTTTCGAAGGCGCGGTGGCGCCCTTGGGCACCGCCATCACCGAAGACCAGCTGCGGCTGATGTGGCGCATCTCGCCCGAGCCGGTGATCGCGCTCGACGGCGACAGCGCGGGGCTGCGCGCGGCGATGCGGCTGATCGACCTGGCGCTGCCGATGACCGGGCCGGGGCAGGCGCTGCGCTTTGCTTTCCTGCCGCAGGGGCTGGACCCCGACGACCTGATCCGCGCCCGCGGCGCCGGCGCCATGGCGGCGGTGCTGGACGAGGCGCGGCCGCTGGTCGACCTGCTCTGGCGGCGCGAGACCGAGGGCCGGGTCTTCGACAGCCCCGAACGCCGCGCCGCGCTGGACAAGGCGCTTGGCGAGGCGGTGGCGCGGATCCCCGACAAGGACACGCGCGACCATTATTTCGCCACGCTGAAGAACCTGAAATGGGAGCTGTTCGGCAACCGGCGCCGCGATGCCGCCCAGGCGCGGCCCGCGCAGGCCGGCTGGCAGCCGCGCGGCATGCGGCCGGCGCTGCCGGTGGCGCCGGCGGCGCCGACCCGGGCCTCGCGCCTGTCCTCGCCCGAGGCCGGCGAGCATGACGCCGAACTGCTGATCGAGGCCATGGTGCTGGCGATCTGCGCCACCCATCCCGACCTCATCGGCCCGGTCGAATCGCGGCTGGAGCGGCTGGAGCCGCAGGACCCCGACCGCGCCGCGCTGATCCACGACCTGCTCTCGGGCACCCCCTCCCAGGCGGGCCAGCGCGCCCTTGAATCGATCCTCGCCGAGCCCCATGTGAGGGCGGCCCCGGCGATTCTGCGCCCCCATGACGGCGATGCCGCCGCCGGCATCCTTGCCAATGCGCTCGACCGCATCGAGGCCCGCCGCGCCGCGCGCGAGGAAATCGCCCGCGCCGAGGCCGAGATCCAGGGTCTGGCCGACGAGGGTCTGACCTGGCGCATGGCGCAATCCGCCCGCGCCCGCCAGCAGGCCGACCATCCCTCGCTGGCCGACCTGTCGGACCTGGGCGAGGACAGCGACGCCTTCCGGGCCATCCTGGATGCGGCGCTGAAGAACGAGATCTGGCGCAAGCCGCGCCGCTGAAATGGGTCGGAGGGGCCGAATCGCCCGCTTCGAATCACCCCGGTCCGGGGCCGGGCCGCAGGCTTTGATTCGCCTGCGACTCGCGCTAGAACCGACCGATAGCCGATCCCGATTCGCCGATTCGCGAATCACTGCCTCAAGGGAGCCAGCATGGCAGCCAACGACGACGACCAGAAGCCCGACACCAAGGACGACGATCACTCGCTGGACATGTCGCAGGCTGCGGTCAAGCGCATGATCGCCGAAGGGCGTGAGCGCGGCTTCATCACCTATGACCAGCTGAACGCGGTGCTGCCCCCCGAGCAGGTCAGCTCGGACCAGATCGAGGACGTGATGTCCATGCTGTCCGAAATGGACATCCGCGTGGTCGAAACCGACGAGGACGCCGAAGAGGGCGAAACCGGCGGCGAGGTCGTGGCCACCGGCTCGGGCTCGCGCGAGATCGCGGTCGCCGCCACCGAGACCGAAAAGCTGGACCGCACCGACGACCCGGTGCGCATGTATCTGCGCGAGATGGGCTCGGTCGAGCTGCTGTCGCGCGAGGGCGAGATCGCCATCGCCAAGCGCATCGAGGCCGGCCGCAACACCATGATCGCGGGGCTCTGCGAAAGCCCGCTGACCTTCAAGGCCATCACGCTGTGGCGGCAGGAGCTTCTGGACGAAGACATCCTGCTGCGCGACGTGATCGATCTGGAAACCACCTTCGGCCGCTCGATGGACGAGGAGGGCGAGGATGAGGAGGTGCTCGACACCGCCGCCCCCGCCGCCAGCAACGCCGCCCCCTCGAATGAGGAAGAGCTGGATGCCGACGGCAATCCCATCGGCCGCGACGACGAGGAAGAGGACGATGACGGCCAGAACCTGTCGCTGGCCGCGATGGAAGCCTCGCTGAAGCCCAAGGTGCTGGAGACGCTGGAGGCCATTGCGCAGGGCTATGAAGAGCTGGCGCATATGCAGGACAACCGCATGTCCGCCACGCTGAACGAGGATGGCACCTTCTCGGCCGCGCAGGAATCGGCCTATCAGGTGCTGCGCTCGCGCATCGTCGGGCTGGTCAATGAACTGCACCTGCACAATGCGCGGATCGAGGCGCTGGTCGATCAGATCTATGGCATCAACCGCCGCATCGTCACCATCGACTCGGGCATGGTCAAGCTGGCCGACGGCGCCCGCATCAACCGCCGCGAATTCATCGACGCCTATCGCGGCAGCGAGCTGGACCCGACCTGGGTCGAGCGCATGATGGAGCACAAGGGTCGCGGCTGGCAGGCACTGTTCGAGCGTTCGCGCCCGCAGGTCGAACAGCTGCGCGGCGACATGGCCATGGTCGGCCAGCACGTCGGCGTCGATATCGAGGAATTCCGCCGCATCGTGTCGCAAGTCCAGCGCGGCGAAAAGGAATCGCGTCAGGCCAAGAAGGAAATGGTCGAGGCGAACCTGCGTCTGGTGATCTCGATCGCCAAGAAATACACGAACAGGGGCCTGCAATTCCTTGATCTTATTCAGGAAGGCAATATCGGCCTGATGAAGGCCGTGGACAAGTTCGAGTATCGGCGCGGCTACAAGTTCTCGACCTATGCGACCTGGTGGATCCGGCAGGCGATCACGCGCTCCATCGCCGATCAGGCCCGCACCATCCGCATCCCGGTCCACATGATCGAGACGATCAACAAGCTGGTCCGGACCGGCCGCCAGATGCTGCATGAGATCGGCCGCGAACCGACGCCCGAGGAACTGGCCGAAAAGCTGCAGATGCCGCTGGAAAAGGTCCGCAAGGTGATGAAGATCGCCAAGGAGCCGATCAGCCTTGAAACCCCGATCGGGGACGAGGAAGACAGCCAGCTGGGCGATTTCATCGAGGACAAGAATGCCGTGCTGCCCTTGGACAGCGCCATTCAGGAAAACCTCAAGGAAACCACGACCCGGGTGCTGGCCAGCCTGACCCCGCGCGAAGAGCGGGTTCTGCGCATGCGTTTCGGCATCGGCATGAACACCGACCACACGCTGGAAGAGGTCGGCCAGCAATTCAGCGTCACCCGCGAACGCATCCGCCAGATCGAGGCCAAGGCGCTGCGCAAGCTGAAGCACCCCTCGCGGTCGCGCAAGCTGCGGTCCTTCCTGGACCAGTAAGGCGCTTATCGCGAACTGAAAAGCGGCCGCGCCGGGCAAGCGCGGCCGCTTCGCTTTGGATCGGTCGCGGCTCAGCCGTGCTTCTCGATCCAGGCCGCGAAGGCGTCGACGAAACCGCCGAGGAATTTCGCCGTCGTTGCGTCGGTGACCTGGCCGTCGGCGGCATAGGCCTCGGGCTTCCACTGGATATAGGCCTCGGGCGTGGGCATCATCACCATGCCGACGGCCAGCATGTCGGTCTTGAGCCGGGCCTGGCCCACGGCGGCGCCGATGACCCCGGGCGAGGCGCCGGTGATCGCCGCCGGCTTGTCCTTCCAGGAATTCTCGCCATAGGGCCGGGTGCCCCAGTCCAGCGCGTTCTTGATCACGCCCGGATAGCTGCGGTTGTATTCCGGCGTGATCGCCAGCACCGCGTCGGAATGCTCGACCCGATCCTTGAGCCGCAGCACCGGGACCGGCGGCTCGGCCCAGAGTTCCTCGTTGTAATGCGGCAGGTCGCCGATATGCAGCGGGTGGAACTGCAGCCGGTCTCCGGCCAGGTTTTGCAGCGCGAGCATCAGCCTGTGATTGATCGACTCCTTGCGCAGCGAGCCGACGATGACGGCGACGGACTTGGCCATGCCTGATCTCCTTTGACGGTTTGTGGCCAGAAGCTAGGCGCGGCGGCGGCGGGATGAAAGACCCGTGCGGCTTGCAATCATGGGGGAAAAGGTGAACAGTCGCGCCGGGCGCCCGCCGGGGCGCGAAACAGCGAGGCGCGGATGCCCGAGGACATGGCGGTGAAATTGCACGATTGGCTGGCGAATTCGGGCAACCTGCGCGCGGCCCTGGCGGTGGCGCTGGCCGCGCTGGCCCTGTGCTTCGTTCAGCTGTGGCGAACCCGGCGTTCGGCGCAGGCGTCCGCGGCGCGCGAATCGGCGCTGCTGGCGCGGCTGGAGGCCGAGGCGGCCCAGCTGCGCGATCAGCTGCTGGCCGCGAGCCGGCTGGAGACCCGCGCCGAGGGCCTGGGCCAGCGCATGCGCGAGCTGATCGAGGAACGCGACGCCTTGACCGACGCGCTGCATGGCGAGCGCCAGTCGGTCTCGCGGCTGGAGCGCATGCTGGCCGAGACCCGGCTGGCCGCCGAGAAGGACCGCGAGGCGGCCGAGCGCGATCTCGCCACCCTGCGCGAATTGCGCGAGGAGATGACCGGCCAGTTCCGGCTGATGGCGCATGAGACGCTGAAGACCCAGGGCAGCGAAATGCAAAAGACGCATGGCGAGCAGCTTTCCGCGCTGCTGACGCCGTTCCGCGACCAGGTGCACCGCTTCCAGACCGAGCTGCAGGCCCGCAACAAGGCCACCGACGAGGAGCGCGCCCGGCTGCGCGAACAGATCGAATATCTGCACAAGCGTTCCGAGGACATCTCGCGCGAGGCGGTGGCGCTGACCCGGGCGCTCAAGGGCGACAGCCAGAAGCGCGGTGCCTGGGGCGAGATGATCCTGGAGCGCATCCTCGAGGATTCGGGCCTGCTTTCCGGTACGCATTACCTGACCCAGACCAGCCACCGCGACGGCGACGGCAAGCTGTGGCGGCCGGACGTGATCGTGAAGCTGCCGCAGAAGAAGATCCTGGTGATCGACAGCAAGGTGTCGCTGAACGCCTATGAAGAGGCGGTGAATGCCGAGGACGGGCTGGTGCGCGAGGCGGCGCTGCGCCGGCATGTCGCCGCGATGCGCGGCCATGTCACCGGCCTGGCCGCCAAGGGCTATCAGGCGCTGGACGAGGGCGCGGTCGATTACGTGCTGATGTTCGTCCCGGTCGAGGGCGCCTTTTCCGAGGCGCTGCGGGTCGATCCCGACCTTGCGCGTTTCGCCATGGAGAACCGGGTCGGGCTGACCACGCCGACGACGCTGATGCTGACACTGCGCACCGTCGATCACATCTGGACCGTCGA
This sequence comes from Paracoccus sp. DMF, assembly GCF_004407025.1. Classification (NCBI taxonomy): domain Bacteria; kingdom Pseudomonadati; phylum Pseudomonadota; class Alphaproteobacteria; order Rhodobacterales; family Paracoccaceae; genus Paracoccus; species Paracoccus sp. DMF. Next base: position 22,845 of record NZ_SOKV02000018.1, on the reverse strand, counting down.
GCGGCGCGAATCGAATGCCATGCAGATCGCCGCCCGCGCCGGCCAGCTTTACGACAAGCTGCACGGTTTCGTCGGCGCCATCGAGGATGTCGGCACGGCGCTGGAGCGGGCGCAGAAGAGCCATGCCACCGCGCTCGACCGGCTGACGCGCGGCCCCGGCAACGTCATCCGCCAGGCCGAGATGCTGCGCGAACTCGGCGCCCGCACCCAGAAGCGGCTGGGGCTCGACCATGACGGCGCCATGCTGGAAGCGCCCGACGAGGCGGCGGAGTAGGCTTTGGGTATTTTTGAAACAAAGAAGGCCAGGCTGCGCCCGGCCGTCGCCAGAGGGCGGCGATGAGGACGGTCCTGACCCTCGCCACGCATGGCCCCGCCTGCCACGAGATCACGCGCGAGATCGCCGGCTGGCTGCGCCAGGTCGGCGCCGGGGAGGGCGTGCTGACGGTGTTCGTCCGCCATACCTCCTGCTCGTTGCTGATCCAGGAGAATGCCGACCCCGACGTGCAGCGCGACCTGCTGGGCTGGCTCGACCGCATCGCGCCGCTGGCCGATCACCCGTCGATGGCCTGGCTGACCCATCGCGCCGAGGGCCCCGACGACATGCCCGCGCATCTGAAGGCGGCGGTCCTGCCAGTCAGCCTGTCGATCCCGGTCGTGGGTGGGCGCATGGCGCTTGGTACCTGGCAGGGCATCTATCTGGTCGAGCATCGCCGCGCCCCGCATCGCCGCGAGGTGCTGGTCAAGTTTCAGGCAGGCTGACGAAAGCTGTGGAGAACCGACCGAAAATCGCTTCCCCTTAATTGTTTGTTGTGAAAACCTGCGTAACAAACGGGCAAGCAACCGGGGCAAGGCATGGCTTCAGGAAACCGATCACAAGCGGCGCAGGGGCTGGGCCTGATCGCCCCGCCGCTGGGCTATGCGGTGCTGGTGCTGGCGGCGCCGCTCCTGACCATCCTGGCCTATTCCTTCTTCAAGGACGGCTACCTGACCGTCATCCGCGAATTCACGCTGGAGAATTACCGCGCGGTCTGGTCCGACCCGATCTTTCACAAGATCATGCTGCGCTCGCTGGGCGTCGCGGCGCTGGTGACGCTGGTCACGGTGGTGCTGGCCTTTCCGGTGGCCTATTTCCTGTCCTTCGCGGTCGATCCGCGCAAGAAGTCCATGTGGCTGTTCCTGATCACCATTCCCTTCTGGACCAGCTACCTGATCCGGGTGTTCCTGTGGAAGGTGATCCTGGGCTATAACGGCGTCATCAACTCGGGGCTGAAGTCGCTGGGCATCATCGAGCAGCCGCTGACCTTCATCCTCTACAACGTTAACTCGATGGTGCTGACGCTGGCGCATGCCTATGCGCCGTTCGCGATCCTGCCGATCTTCATCGCGCTGGAAAAGATCGACCGCTCGCTGCTGGAGGCCGGGCGCGACCTGGGCGAAAGCCGGGCGATGACCTTCTGGCGGGTGACGCTGCCCCTGGCCATGCCGGGCGTGGTGGCGGCGGCGCTGATCGTCTTCATCCCGACCATCGGCGACTATGTCACCCCGGCGCTGATCGGCGGCGGCAAGATCCCGATGATCGCCAACATGATCCAGAGCCAGATGCTGGACCAGGACAACCGGCCGATGGGCTCGGCGCTGGCGGTCACCGCGATGCTGATCGTCGCGCTGCTGTCGCTGGTCTTCGTGGCGCTGAACCGCCGCTTCCTGAAGGTGCGGCAATGAAGGGCGGGGGGCTGCGCGCCTATGCGATCGCCTATCTGCTGTTCCTCTATGCGCCGATCCTGCTGCTGCCGGTCTTTGCCTTCAACTCGGGCACGATCATCGCCTTTCCGCTGAAGGAATTCACCACGCAATGGTTCGCCCAGATGGCCGAGAATGCCTCGCTGCGCCGGGCGCTGCTGAATTCGCTGACCATCGCGGTCTGCTCCTCGGTCTTCGCCACCTGCCTCGGTATCTTCGCCGCCCGCGCCTCGACCCGGTTCGCGTTTCCCGCCAAGGGGCCGATCATGGGGCTGATCATGCTGCCGCTGGTCCTGCCCGAGATCATCGTCTCGATCTCGCTTCTGGTGGTGCTGCTCTCCGTCGGGGTCAAGCTCAGCATCCTGACGGTGATGCTGGGCCATACGCTGATCTGCATGCCCTATGCGACGGTGATCCTGTCCACGGCCTTCAACTCGCTCGACCGTTCGCTGGAGGAGGCCGCCTATGACCTGGGCGAGACGCGATGGAGCGCCTTTCGGCTGGTGATCCTGCCGCTGGTCATGCCGGGGATCATCTCGTCGCTGCTGATGAGCTTCACCATCAGCCTGGACGAATTCATCATCGCCTTCTTCCTGGCCGGGAACGAGCCGACGCTGCCGACCTATATCTTCAGCCAGCTGCGCTTCCCGAAGCAGATCCCGATGATCATGGCGCTGGGGACGGTGCTGGTGGTGATGTCGATCCTGCTTCTGACCGTCGCAGAATATTTCCGCCGTCGCGGCATCGCGAAGACCGGCGCCAAGGACACGGGGGGCTTCCTTTGAGCCAGAGCCAGAAAACCACCGCCGCTCATCGCGCCGCCATGGCCGGAGCCAAGCCGATGATCGAATGCCGGCAGGTGCAGAAATACTATGGCGACTATCACGCGCTGCGCGGCATCGACCTGACCATCCGCGCCGGCGAGTTCTTTTCGCTGCTCGGCCCCTCGGGCTGCGGCAAGACCACGCTTCTGCGCACCATCGCCGGGTTCGAGGATATTTCCTCGGGCGTGGTGCTGATCGACGGCCAGGACATGGAGGGGGTGCCGGCGAACCGCCGCCCCACGAACATGGTGTTCCAGTCCTATGCCATCTTCCCGCATCTGACCGTGGCCGAGAACGTCGGCTTCGGCCTGCGCCGCGATCCGCGCTCCAAGGTCGAAAAGGCAGCCGCGGTCGAGGAGGCGCTGGCCATGGTCGGCCTGAAGGGCTACGGCGCCCGCGCCAGCCATGCGCTCTCGGGCGGGCAGCGCCAGCGGGTGGCGCTGGCCCGGGCGCTGATCCTGAAGCCCAAGGTGCTGCTGCTGGACGAACCCTTGTCGGCCTTGGACCGCAAGATGCGCGAGCAGATGCAGGTCGAGCTGATCAAGTTGCAGCGCCAGGTCGGCATCACCTTCGTCCTCGTCACCCATGACCAGGAAGAGGCGCTGGTCATGTCCGACCGCATCGCGGTGATGTTCGAGGGCCAGATCGCCCAGCTCGACGGGCCCGAGGCGCTTTATGCCCGCCCGACCAGCCGCCGGGTGGCGAATTTCATCGGCGTGATGAACTTCCTGCCGACGCGGGTGCTGGGCGAAACGCTCTCGGGGGTCGAGGTCGAGGTGCCCGGCCTCGGCCGGGTCGAGATCCCGGCGGCGAATGTCAGCCATGCCGATCCCGGCGACGACGGCCCCTCGGTCGGCTTCCGGCCCGAGGCGGTGTCGCTGGTCTCGGCCGGCGCGCCGGGCCAGGCCCGGGTCGCCGAGGGGGTCGTCGACGAGGTCGTCTATTACGGCGACATGACCTATTACGACGTGCGGCTGGACGGCTCGGCCGGGTTCGACGGCCAGGCCCGGCCGGTCCGCATCGCCATGCGCAACGTCTTCGGCCGCGAGGTGCAGGACGTGGGCACGCGCGCGAATGTGAGCTGGTCGCCGGGCTCGCTGGTGCTTTTCCGCTGAAACGCCCGACCCCAGCCGCGGCATTCCGCCGAGCCGGTTTGCGGCCCGGCGCCGCCCATGCCACAGTCCCCGCACAATGCAACAGACGGAGATCGAGATGATCGCACGTTCCGCAACATTCCGCGTGGCCCTGTTGTCGGCCCTGACCGTGGCCGGCCTTTCCGCCGGCGCCCTGGCGCAAGAGGCGGCGACCCCCACCACCCCGGCCCCCGCGGCCACGGCCGAAGCCCCGGCCGCCACCGCGCCGGCCCCGGCCGCGCAGGACAGCGGCGCCGCCTATGAAAGCGCCCGCAACCAGCTGGGCGTGCTGGGTTATTGCCAGGACAAGGGCTATATCGACGCCAAGGCGGTCGAGACCCAGACCAAGCTTCTGGCGATGATCCCGGCCGGCGATACCGCCAAGGGCGATGCGGCCGAGGCCAAGGGCAAGGAAGGCACCGTATCGGCCATGGGGGTCGAGCGCACCCTTGCCGATGCCGCCAAGGAAAAGAACACCACCGAGGACGCGCTCTGCAAGCAGATGGACGCGCTGTTGCAGCAGCTCGCCTCGCAAGTGCCGGCCTGACCCCGGTTTCGTGAACCGGGGGCCAGCGGTCCCCGGCTTGCGGCCGGTCCCGATCCGCGAGGGGCAGGGGCCGGCCGTCGACGGCTAGAGCGGCGGCAACGTGGCTTGGGTCTTTTTCGGCAGCGCGCCGCGCACCAGCCGATAGGAATGGCGAATGCGATGCGCCAGCTCGTCCGGCGCCGAATCCAGCGGCAGGGCCACCCAGCTTGCATGCAGACAGGCCGCGCGCTCGGCCACACCGGTCTCGATCAGGAAGCGCGCCGTCTCGGCGCTGTCGGTCTTGACCGAGACCAGACCGTTGGTGGCGCCGGTCACGGCAAAGCTCTTGCCGCCGATCTTCCAGCAATCATGGCCACCGCCCCAGGGGTCCGACCACTCGGCCCCGGGCTGGGCGGCGCAGATCTCGTTCACCAGTTCGCGGCTCATGGCGCGAGTGTCGCAGCCTCTCTTGGCAGAGGCAAGACAATGCGTTAAGGCAGGCGCATGAAGGTGAGAACCGCCGCCCTCCGCTGCATCATTACCGGCTGAAATTTCAGGCGGGCGGTTCCAGATTGACCGGATGACGCCCGCAAAGGGGAAGTCATGGTCGAGATCAGGCTGACGAATACGAAGACGCGCCGGAAAGAGGATTTCCAGCCGCTGGACCCGCAGAACGTGCGGCTGTATCTGTGCGGCCCGACGGTCTATGACCGCGCGCATCTGGGCAATGCCCGGCCGGTGGTGGTGATCGACGTGCTGGTGCGGCTGCTGCGCCATGTCCATGGCGCCGAGCAGGTGACCTATGTGCGCAATTTCACCGATGTGGACGACAAGATCAACGCGGCCGCGCTGGCCCGCAAGGAGGCCGGCGCGCCGGGCACGCTGGAGGAACTGATCCGCCAGCGCACCGCAGAGACCATCGGCTGGTATCACGCCGACATGGATGCGCTTGGCGCCGCGCGCCCGGATCACGAGCCGCGCGCCACTGACTACATCGACCAGATGCAGCGCATGATCGGCCAGCTGATCGAAAGCGGCCATGCCTATGCCAAGGACGGCCATGTGCTGTTCCGGGTGCGGAGTTATGCCGATTACGGCAAGCTCTCGGGCCGCTCGGTCGACGACATGATCGCGGGGGCGCGGGTCGAGGTCGCGCCCTTCAAGGAAGACCCGATGGACTTCGTGCTGTGGAAACCCTCGGACGGCGATCTGCCGGGCTGGGACAGCCCCTGGGGCCGCGGCCGGCCGGGCTGGCATATCGAATGCTCGGCCATGTCCTACGAACTCTTGGGCGAGAGCTTCGACATCCATGCCGGCGGCATCGACCTGCAATTCCCGCATCACGAGAACGAGATCGCGCAGAGCTGCTGCGCGCATCCGCACGGGCAGTTCGCCCGGGTCTGGCTGCATAACGAGATGCTGCAGGTCGAGGGCCGGAAGATGTCCAAGAGCCTGGGCAATTTCTTCACCGTGCGCGATTTGCTGGACCAGGGCATCCCGGGCGAGGTGATCCGCTTCGTGCTGCTGTCCACGCATTACCGCAAGCCGATGGACTGGACGGCCGAGAAGGCGCGCGAGGCGCAAGGGACTTTGGAGAGATGGCGAGCAAGCATTTCTTCTGTGAAGGGGCCAGGAACAATCCATCCATCAGTTTTGGATGCTATAGGTGATGATCTCAATACCGCTCAAGCGATTTTTGAATTGCATCGCTTGGCTGATGACGGAAACGGAGCTGCGCTCAAAGGTTCGGCCGGTTTGTTGGGGCTTTTGACCGACAGCATGGGAGATTGGTTCTCGTGGTCGACCGCCGGTTTTAACGAAAATCCTCATATCCGAGATATGTTGAATTTGCGTTCTATGCTGCGGTCTAAGAAACGCTGGGATATTGCTGACTGGATCCGAGTCCAACTTAATCTCCTCGGCGTTGAGGTCCACGATCGTCCCGAGGGAACTTTTGGATTTTTTTCCAAGGGTCTCCTAGGAAGGGCGAGATATAATGAGGCTATACGTCTCTATAAAGAAAAAGATCAAAAAACTCTATTTCATTTTCTCGATATCTCCTCGCGCCTCGGAGTAGGAATTAATATAGATGGAACCGGTATACATGGTTACTCCATGGGTTTTTCTAATAGTGATATGCAAAATAAAGCCGATATAGCATGGGAGTTTTCGATTGAAGACTTGAAGCGGGACGTTCTCCGGTTGCTAGAGCAATCGGAGTAGCCAATTAGCCAGCCAGAGAGGCACCCCGATGCCGCGCGAGCGACTTTACCTTTACGACACCACCCTGCGCGACGGGCAGCAGACCCAGGGCGTGCAGTTCTCGGCCGCCGAGAAGGCCGAGATTGCCCTGATGCTGGACAGCCTGGGCGTCGATTACATCGAGGGTGGCTGGCCGGGGGCCAATCCGACCGACAGCGATTTCTTCGCCGCGGCGCCCCCGACCCGCGCAACCATGACCGCCTTCGGCATGACCAAGCGGGCCGGGCGCTCGGCCCAGAACGACGACGTGCTGGCGGCGGTGCTGGATGCGGGGACGCCGGCGGTCTGCATCGTCGGCAAGACCCATCCCTTTCACGTCCGCGAGGCGCTGGGGATCACGTTGGAGGAGAACCTCGAGAACATCCGCGCCTCGGTCGCGCATCTGGTGGCCCAGGGCCGCGAGGCGCTGTTCGATGCCGAGCATTTCTTCGACGGCCATGCCGAGGATGCGGATTACGCGATCCGCTGCCTGCGGGTGGCGCTGGAGGCGGGCGCGCGCTGGCTGGTGCTGTGCGACACCAATGGCGGCACGCTGCCCGACCGCGTGGGGCAGGTCACGCGCGCGGTGATCGCGGCGGGCATCCCGGGCGAGCGCCTGGGCATCCACACCCATGACGACACCGGCAACGCGGTCGCCTGCACGCTGGCCGCCGTCGATGCCGGGGCGCGGCAGATCCAGGGCACGCTGAACGGCCTTGGCGAGCGCTGCGGCAATGCCAGCCTGACGACGCTGATCCCGACGCTCTTGCTGAAACAACCCTATGCCTCGGCCTATGAGACCGGGTTGACGGGGCTTTCCGAGATGACCCGGATCTCGCGCCGGCTCGACGAGATCCTGAACCGCGCGCCGGCGCGTGCCGCGCCCTATGTCGGCACCTCGGCCTTTGCCCACAAGGCCGGGCTGCATGCCAGCGCCATCCTGAAGAATCCGGCGACCTATGAGCATGTCGAGCCGGCTGCGGTCGGCAACGAGCGGGTGATCCCGATGTCGAACCAGGCCGGGCAGTCGAACCTGCGTGCGCGTCTGGCGGATGCCGGGATCGAGATCGCCCGCGACGACCCGGCGCTGGCGCGGATCCTGGACCTGGTCAAGGCGCGCGAGGATCAGGGCTATGCCTATGACGGCGCGCAGGCCAGTTTCGAGTTGCTGGCGCTGGCCGAACTGGGACGGATGCAGCAATTCTTCGACGTCGAGCGCTATCGCGTCACCGTCGAGCGCAGGACGAACGCGCTGGGAAAACGCATCTCGGTTTCCGAGGCGGTGGTGGTGGTCGAGATCGGCGGCGAGCGCATGCTCTCGGTCAGCGAAAGCATGGATGGCGAAGGGCAGGATCGCGGCCCGGTCAACGCCTTGTGGCGGGCGCTCGCCAAGGATCTGGGCCCCTATCAGGCCGCCATCGACGACATGCATCTGGTCGATTTCCGCGTCCGCATCACCGGCGGCGGCACCGATGCCGCGACCCGCGTCATCATCGACAGCGCCGACGGCCATGGCAACCGCTGGTCCACGGTCGGCGTTTCGCCCAATATCGTCGATGCCAGTTTCGAGGCGCTGGTCGACGCGATCCGCTGGAAGCTGATCCGCGACGGGGTCGGTCCGGCATGAGCCTTGACGCCTGCGCCGAAAACCTGCGCGCCCATGACCCCGAGCGCTTCGGCATCTGCCTGCTGGCCCCGGTCGAGGCGCGGCCGAAGCTGCTGACGCTCTATGCGCTGAACCTGGAGCTGGCGCGGGCGCCGCTGGCCTCGAACGAGCCGCTGATCGCCGAGATGCGGCTGCAATGGTGGATCGAGCGGCTGGAGGCGATCGGGCAGGGCCAGCGCCCGTCGCATGAATTGCTGACGCCGCTGGCCGAGGCCTGGGGCGATCGGGCCGGCGCCTTTGCCGGTTTGGCCGAGCCGCGCCGGCGCGATGCGGCGCGCGAGCCGCATGGCGGGCCTGAAGCGGTCGCGGCCTATGTGCGGGAAACGGCGGTGCCGCTGGTCTTGTTCGCCGCCGAGGCCCTCGATGGGCCGAAGGCGGCGACGCCCGCTCTGGCTGCCCGGGTTGCTGCCGGGGGTTTCACACCCCCGGACCCCCGTGGGATATTTGTCCAAGAAAGAAATCCGGTCGGGGAGGTGATTGCAGCACAAGCCGAGGGGGCAGGGCTGGTTGCCTGGCTTGCGGCTTTGCCGGCCTTGCAGGGGCTGGGACTGGGGCTTTGGCAGCCCTCGGCGCCGGTGCTGGCCGAGATTGCCGGCATGGCGCGGGCGAAGCTGGCCGAGGCGCGGGCCGGGCGGCGCGCGGTGCCGCGCGCGCTGGCGCCGGTGCTGTTTCCGGGCGCGCAGGTAAAGGCCGTGCTGGAGGCGGCGCCGCGCGGCATCGAGGCCCTGGCCGGGGCGCAGGTGTCGGAGTTCCGCAAGCGGCTGGCCCTGACGCGCTTCGCCCTGACCCATCGCTGGTGGATATGAAAAAGGGCGGCTTGCGCGCCGCCCTTGCTTGTTTTCCGGCGCTGCCGATCAGGCGCGCAGGATCGAGCGCCCGGCATAGACCGCCGAGGCGCCCAGCATTTCCTCGATGCGGATCAGCTGGTTGTATTTCGCCAGCCGGTCCGAGCGCGCCAGCGAGCCGGTCTTGATCTGGCCGCAGTTCGTCGCCACGGCCAGGTCGGCGATGGTGGCGTCCTCGGTTTCGCCCGAGCGGTGCGACATCACCGAGGTATAGCGGGCGCGGTCGGCCATGCGCACCGCGTCCAGCGTCTCGGTCAGCGTGCCGATCTGGTTCACCTTCACCAGCAGCGAGTTGGCGCAGCCCTTGGCGATGCCCTCGGCCAGGCGGGCCGGGTTGGTCACGAAGAGGTCGTCGCCGACCAGCTGCACGCGGTCGCCCAGGCGCTCGGTCAGCAGTTTCCAGCCGTCCCAGTCGTCCTCGGAGCAGCCGTCCTCGATCGACAGGATCGGGTAGTCGTTGCAGAGCGCCTCCAGGTAGGCGACGTTTTCGGCGGGGGTGAGGGATTTGCCCTCGCCCTTCATCTCGTATTTGCCGCCCTTGAAATACTCGGTCGAGGCGCAGTCCAGCGCCAGCATGATGTCGTCGCCGGGCGCGTAGCCGGCCTTTTCGATAGCCTTCAGAATGAAGTCCAGCGCGTCGCGGGTCGAGCTGAGGTTCGGCGCGAAGCCGCCCTCGTCGCCGACACCGGTGGCGAGACCCGCCGCCGAGAGTTCCTTCTTCAGCGTGTGGAACACCTCGGAGCCCATGCGCACGGCTTCGCGGATGTTCTCCGCCGAAACCGGCATGATCATGAATTCCTGAATGTCGATCGGGTTGTCGGCATGTTCGCCGCCGTTGATGATGTTCATCATCGGCACCGGCAGCACATGCGCGCCCGTGCCGCCGACATAGCGGTAGAGCGGCTGCGCCGAGGCTTCGGCCGCGGCCTTGGCGGCGGCCAGCGACACGCCCAGGATGGCATTGGCGCCCAGGCGGCCCTTGTTCGGGGTGCCGTCGAGCTCGATCATCAGCCGGTCGATGCCGATCTGGTCGGTCGCGTCCTCGCCGATCAGGTTCTCGGCGATCTCGCCATTGACCGCATTGACCGCCTCCAGCACGCCCTTGCCCATGTAGCGCGCCTTGTCGCCGTCGCGCTTTTCCACCGCCTCATGCGCGCCGGTCGAGGCGCCCGAGGGCACCGCGGCGCGGCCCATGGTGCCGTCCTCCAGCGTCACGTCGACCTCGACCGTCGGGTTGCCCCGGCTGTCCAGAATCTCGCGCGCAAAGATGTCGATGATGGCCGTCATGGCTTCCGTCCCTCTCGTGACAATGGTTGGGCGTTGTTTAGCCGAGCGGGCCGGCCCGGAAAAGCGCCATTATTCCGTTGCGGCATCATCCTCGCCGGGGATGCGCGAGGTGATGCGGGCCGGGCGATAGCCGCGCGGCACGTCCTCATGCGCATCGACCACCAGGTCGGCCCAGACCGGCAGGTGGTCCGAGGCCTGCCGGGCCATGTCGCTGTCAAGGACGCCGCAATCCCGCAGCTCGATGCTGCGCGACATGGCGAAACGGTCGTAGCGCAGCCGCGGAAACGGCGCGGGCCAACTGGGGCCGGGGGTGACGATGCGCAAGGGCTCCAGCGCCTCGAGCCCGCGCGAATCGTGCCATTCGTTGAAATCGCCGGTCAGCACCATGCGGTCGTGGCCGATGCGCCGGGCCTGGGCGATGATGCGCGACAGCTGCGCCCGGCGGGAGGAACGCATCAGGCCCAGGTGCATCGCCACCACCGTCAGCCCGGGCAGGCGCAGCACCAAGGCGCCGCGCGGCTCGATCCCGGGCAGGGGCAGGCGGCGGATCTCGGCCTTGTCGCGCAGTTCGGGGCGCAGAAGGATGGTCTGGCCGTGCCAGCCCAGCGAATTCTCGCCGGTGCCGAGAAAGGGCGCGGGCACCATGCCGGTGGTGCGCTCGATCAGCGCCCGCGGCAGCGCCTCGGGCCGGGCGCCGAAGCGGAAATCGACCTCTTGCAGCGCGATGACATCGGCGCCGAGCTCGGCGATCACGGCAAGATTGCGTTCGGGCGCATGCGGGCCGGTCATGCCGCGGCATTTGTGCAGGTTATAGCTGGCCAGTCGCAGATGGTCGGGACTTTTCGCCATGGGGCCTGTCGTTCTTCAGGTGCCGCAGAAGGTGCGCTGGACCAGTTCCTCGGGCCGCGGCGCCAGGGCAAAGCTGTCCCATTCCGGGCGATCCTGCAAGGGCTCGCGCAGCGCCGCGTCAAGCGCGTGGAACGGTGCATAGTCGCCGTCTCGGGCGGCGGCGATCACCGCCTCGATGCGGTGGTTCCTGGGGATGCGGCGCGGATTGGCCGCGGCCATCACCGCCTGGGCATCCGCGAGCCCGGCGATGCGGGCCTGCCAGTCGACGACCCAGGCGTCGAAACCGGCCGGATCGGCGAGCTCGGCCCGCGCCACGCCGTCCGACAGCCCGTCGAAGCTGCGGGTGAAATCCGCCCGCGCCTCGGCCATCAGCGTCAGCAGGCGCTCGACCAGGGCGCGATCCTCGGGGCGCGGATCGGAAATGCCCAGCTTGGCGGCAAAGCGGGCCAGCCATTCGCGCTGATAGATCTCGGGGAAGCCGTGCACGATGCGGGTCGCGCGCTCGACCGCGGCATCGTCATTGCCCATCAGCGGCACCAGGCAGCTTGCGAGCTGCGCCAGGTTCCAGACCGCGATGTTCGGCTGCTCGCGCCAGGCATAGCGGCCATGGGCGTCGATCGAGGAGAACACCTTGTCCGGCCGGTATTCGTCCATGAAAGCGCAGGGGCCATAGTCGATGGTCTCGCCCGAGACCGCCATGTTGTCGGTGTTCATCACCCCGTGGATGAAGCCGAGCGCCATCCAGCCGGCGATGGTCGCGGCCTGCCGCGCCACTACGGCCTCCAGCAGTTCGCCGGCGTCGGCCGCAGCCGGATAGTGCCGGGCGATGACGTGATCGGCCAGCAGTTGCAGCCGGTCGCGGTCGCCGCGCGCGGCATAGAATTCGAAGGTGCCGACGCGGATATGGCTCGCGGCAACGCGGGTCAGCACCGCGCCGGGCAGCAGGGTCTCGCGGATCACCTGCTCGCCGGTGGCGACGGCGGCCAGCGCCCGCGTGGTCGGGATGCCGCAGGCCGCCATGAATTCGCTGACCAGGTATTCGCGCAGCACCGGCCCCAGCCAGGCCCGGCCGTCGCCCCGGCGCGAGAAGGGCGTGGGCCCGGCGCCCTTCAGCTGGATGTCGAAGCGCGCGCCGTCCGGCGCCACCACCTCGCCCAAGAGCACGGCGCGGCCGTCGCCCAGCTGCGGCACGAAACCGCCGAACTGGTGGCCGGCATAGGCCTGGGCGATGGGCTCGGCGCCCTCGGGCAGGGCGTTGCCGGCCAGCATGGCGATGCCCTCGGGGCCGGCGAGCCAATCGGCATCCAGGCCCAGCCGTTCGGCCAGCGGACGGTTCAGCGCCACCAGCTGCGGATCGCGCACCGGCGTCGGATGGGTGCGGGTGAAGAAGCCCTGGGGCAGCCGGGCATAGCTGTTGTCGAAGTGGATCATCGGACCCTCCTTTCGACATTATCTAGCCTTCCTTGCGGAAAAGTTAAGGCCCGCTCAATGCGAGACGCTGTTCGAGAACAGGTTGACCACCACCACGCCGCCGACGATCAGCGAAAGACCGATCACCGCAGCCAGGTCCAGCTTCTGGCCGAAGCCCACCAGTCCGATCAGCGACACCAGCACGATGCCGAGCCCGCTCCAGATCGCATAGGCGATGCCCAGCGGCATGCTGCGCAGCGCATGCGACAGGAAATAGAACGAGGCCGCATAGCACAGCCCCATAGCCAGCGTCGGCACGAGCTGGGTGAACTGCTGGCTGCGTTGCAGGAAGGTCGTGCCGATGACCTCCAGCGTGATGGCGGTGAAAAGCGTGGCATAGGTGCTGATCGGCATGGGCGGCTCCGGCGAATCTGGCCCCATCTAAGCCGGCGCGGGGCGGAAAGTCACGCCGCCCTTGAACCCGGGTCGCGATCTGACTATCCCGGTGACTTGCCAATCCCAGAGGTGCTGCCCGTGAAATTCCTCGATCTCGCCAAGGTCTATGTCCGCTCGGGCGGGGGTGGCGCCGGCTGCGTGTCCTTCCGCCGCGAGAAATTCGTCGAATACGGCGGCCCGGATGGCGGCGACGGCGGCCGAGGCGGCGACGTCTGGGCCGAGGCGGTGGGCGGGCTGAACACGCTGATCGACTTCCGCTTCCAGCAGCATTTCTTCGCCAGGTCGGGCCAGCACGGCATGGGCGCGCAGCGCACCGGCGCCAGCGGTGACGACATCGTGCTGCGCGTGCCCGTCGGCACCGAGATCCTGGAGGAGGACCAGGAAACCGTGATCGCCGACCTGACCGAACCCGGGCAGCGCGTGCTTCTGGCCAAGGGCGGCAACGGCGGTTTCGGCAACCTGCATTTCAAGAGCTCGACCAACCGCGCGCCGCGCAATGCCAATCCGGGGCAGGAGGGCATCGAGCGCACGCTGTGGCTGCGGCTGAAGCTGATCGCCGACGCGGGCCTTGTCGGGCTGCCCAATGCCGGGAAATCCACCTTCCTTGCGGCGGTGTCGAACGCGCGGCCCAAGATCGCCGATTATCCCTTTACCACGCTGCACCCGAACCTGGGCGTGGTCGGCATCGACGGGCATGAATTCGTCATGGCCGACATTCCCGGCCTGATCGAAGGCGCGAGCGAGGGCCGCGGCCTTGGCGACCAGTTCCTGGGCCATGTCGAACGCTCGCGCGTGCTCCTGCACCTGATCGACGGCACCGCCGAGGACGTGGCCCAGGACGCCCGCACCATCCTGACCGAGCTTCAGGCCTATTCCCCGGCCCTGGCCGAAAAGCCGCGGGTGACGGCGCTGAACAAGATCGACGCGCTGGACGCCGAGACCCTGGCCGAGCGCAAGGCCGCGCTGGAAGCCGAGATCGGCGGGCCGGTGCTGCTGATGTCTGGCGTCTCGCGCCAGGGCGTGCCCGAGGTGCTGCGCGCGCTCTGGGCGCAGATCCTGCCCTCGCGCGGGCCGGCCGTGGCCGAGGAAGACAAGCCGTGGCAGCCCTGATCCCCGAACTGGACCGGGCGCAGCGGCTGGTGGTCAAGATCGGCTCGGCGCTGCTGGTCGATGGCAACGGGCTGCGCACCGAATGGCTGCGCGCGCTTTGCGACGACGTGGCCGAGGCGCGGGCGCGGGGCACGGACGTGGTGCTGGTCTCCTCGGGCGCCATCGCGCTGGGGCGGCTGGTGCTGGAGCTGCCGGCCGGCCCGCTGCGGGTCGAACAGTCGCAGGCGGCGGCAGCGGTCGGGCAGATCCGCCTGGCCCGCGCCTATGAAGAGGCGCTGGCCCCGCATGGCGTCAAGACCGCACAGCTGCTGGTGACGCTCGACGATACCACCGACCGGCGCCGCTATCTCAACAGCCGCGCGACGATGCAGACGCTCCTGGGCCTCGGCACGGTGCCGATCGTGAACGAGAACGACACCGTGGCCACCGACGAGATCCGCTTCGGCGACAACGACCGTCTGGCGGCGCAGATCGCGGTGACCTGCGGGGCGGACCAGCTCTTGCTGCTCTCGGACGTGGACGGGCTCTATACCGCCAATCCCAAGACCGACCCGACCGCCCGGCACCTGGCGGTGGTCGAGCAGATCACCCCCGAAATCGAGGCCATGGGCGGCGACCCGATCTCGGGCCTGTCGAAAGGCGGCATGAAGACCAAGCTGATGGCGGCGCGGACCGCGGTCGCCGGCGGCTGCGCCATGGCCATCGCCGAGGGCTCGGTGCTGAACCCGCTTGCGGCGGTGGCAGGGGGGGCGCGCGTGACCTGGTTCCTGCCCGACACCGACCCGCAGGCGGCGCGCAAGCGCTGGATCGCGGCCATGAAGCCCAAGGGCGAGATCACCGTCGACGCCGGCGCGGCCCGGGCACTGGGGCAGGGCAAGTCGCTGCTGCCGGCCGGCGTCACCGCCGTCGCCGGCCGCTTCGGCCGTGGCGATCCGGTGGTGGTGCTGAACCATGACGGCGCGCGGCTCGCCTCGGGCCTGGTGCGTTATGCCTCGACCGAGGCCCGCGCCATCGCCGGCCACCGCAGCGACGAGATCCCGGCGATCCTGGGCTATCCCGGCCGCGCCGCGCTGATCCATCGCGACGACATGGTGGTGTGACGCGCCGCGTATCATGCCGCCGCAGCGGAACGTCGCCCTTGCCGGGGTATTTGGAAAACGGAAAGTCTGAAGCCTGGGGTGCTTGCTTCTTGTTCTTTCCGTTTTGAAAATACCCTGCGACGGCGACGCCCGCGAGAACTGCGCCTAGTCGATCGGCCGCGCCTTGACCAGCGCATGCCGGCCCTGAGACAGCCGGCGCAGCTGCGACAGCCGCGCGGCACCGGCGCCCGGGGCGGGCAGGGCCAGAACCGCGTCGCGCAGGGCGGCGATGCTGTCCTCGCTGCGGCTGGGCAGGGTAGCGGGCAGGATCGGCGCGCCGACGGTGACGCGGAAGGGCTGGCCGGCCTTGTTCAGCACCTCGTTGAACAGCGTCACGTCGCGCAGCGTCGGGTGGATCGCGTCGAGCAGGTAGAACAGCGCCGAATTGCGCGCCCGGATGCGCAGCGGAATCACCGGCACGTCGAATTTCCGCGCGATCATCGCCGCGCTGGCCATCCAGGGCCGTTCGTCCAGCTGCAAGCCGCGGCGCTTTGCCAGCCGGCCCGAGGGGAAGATCAGCCCGATCCGGCCCCTTTCAAGCGCCGCGCGGGTATAGTCCATCGTCGCCCGGGTCTTGGCGTGGCTGCGCTTGTCGATCCGCCATTCGACCGGCGCCACCAGGCTTTCGAACTGCGGCAGGATGCGCAGGATGTCGTGGTTGGCATAGATGAACAGGTCGTCGCGCACCGCCGCGATCACCGCGTTCAGCACGATGCCGTCGGCGATGCCGGTCGGGTGGTTCGACACGATCAGCGCCGGGCCGGTGGCGGGGATCTGCTCCAGCCCCTCGACCTGCAGGTCGCGCACGATCAGCGTCGCCAGCCGGCGCATGATCTCGTCGGTGGGCAGGTCGCGATATTCGGCGGCAAGATCCAGCGTGCGCGGATAGCGCAAGAGCCACATCAGCGCCCGGCGCGCCGCGGCGTGATGCCAGCGGCCGGAAAAAAGCCATGGCGCCCGCTCGGCGATCAGCGGATCAAGGCGTTGGGTCATGTCCTCGCGGGCATCCATGCCGGCAGTATTGCCGTGCGCTCCGGATGCCCGCAAGAGCGGTTCGTCAAGGCTCATGCCAGACCGGCAAGGATGCGCGTAACCATCTCGCTGGTATTGCGCGACAGCCCGTCCAGGGCGGCGATGCGTTCCAGCGCGGCGCGGGCATGGGCCTGCCGGGCGGCGTCGTAGCGCGCGATGGTCTCGAAGGCCGTGGACATGCGCGCGGTGGTCTGCGGGTTTACCGGGTCGAGCCGCATCAGCCATTCCGCGACGAAGTCATAGCCCGAGCCGTCCGCCGCGTGGAAGGCGGCATGGTTCGCGGTCAACCCGCCGATCAGCGCGCGGAAGCGGTTCGGGTTCTTCCAGTCGAAATTCGGCCGCGCCGCCAGATCCCGCGCCCGCGCCACCGCCCGACCGGGCGCGGCGCGCAGCGGCTGGACCATGAACCACTTGTCCATCACCAGCCGGTTTTCGGCGAATTCCCGCGCGAAATCGGCCAGCGCCCGGCTGTCGCGGCCGGCGGCGATCAGGCTTTCCAGCGCGCCCTGCCGTTCGGTCATGTTCCCGGCCGCGTCGAACAGCGCCTCGGCCCGGGCGCCGGTGTCGAGGCGGTTGAGATAACCCAGGCAGGCGAGGCGCAGGCTGCGCCGGGCCGCGCCCTCGGCATCCGGGCGATAGGGGCCGGCGTCGGCCATCGCCTCGTAAAGCCGGGCCAGCGCGGGTTCATGCGCGGCGGCGATGTCGCGGGCCAGCGCCTCGCGCGCGGCGTGGATCGCGTCGGGGTCGGGGGTGGCGCCGCGGGCGGCGATGGTGGTGGCGATCTCTTCCTCGCCCGGCAGCGCCAGGCACAGCGCGGCGAAGGCCGGGTCGGCCTCGGCATCGTCCAAGAGCCCGGCGAGCGCGCGGCTGAAGCCGGCACCGGCCTGCGCCCCTTGCGCCGCGGCGATCAGCGCGTCCAGCGCCAGGTCGTGCCCGGCCTGCCAGCGCGCGTAAGGGTCGGTGTCATGGGCCAGAAGCAGCGCCTGCTCCTCCGCCGTGATCTCGCGCGCGACCGTCACCGGGGCCGAGAAGCCGCGCAAAAGCGAGACCACCGGCCGCGCGCCCAAGCCGTCGAAGCGGAAGCTCTGCGCGGCTTCGGTCATCTCCAGCACCGTGGTCGGCAGCACCTCGTCGCCGTTCGGGCCGATCAGGCCGATGGCGATGGGAATGACGCGCGGCGGCTTCTGCGGCTGGCCCGGCGTCGGCGCGGTTTCCTGCCGGAAGTTCAGGGTCAGCGCGCCGTCCTGCCAGTCCTCGGAGAGCGTCAGGCGCGGCGTGCCGGCGTCGGTATACCAGCGCTTGAACTGCGTGAGGTCGCGCCCGGTGGCATCCTCGAAGACCTTGATCCAGTCCTCGATGGTGCAGGCCTGGCCGTCGTGGCGGGCGAAATACAGGTCCAGCGCCGCTGCATAGCCCTGGTCCCCGACCAGCCGCTTGAGCATGCCGATGACCTCGGCGCCCTTTTCATAGACCGTGGCGGTATAGAAGTTGTTGATTTCCTGGTAGTGATCCGGGCGCGGCGGGTGCGACAGCGGGCCGGCATCCTCGCGGAACTGGCGCGCCCGCAGGGTCTGCACGTCCTGGATGCGCTTGACCGCGGCCGAGCGCATGGCGCTGGTGAACTGCTGGTCGCGGAAGACCGTCAGCCCCTCTTTCAGGCACAGCTGGAACCAGTCGCGGCAGGTGATGCGATTGCCGGTCCAGTTGTGGAAATATTCATGGCCGATCACGCCCTCGATGCGCTCATAGTCGCCATCGGTCGCGGTCTCGGCCGTCGCCAGCACCAGCTTGGAGTTGAAGATGTTCAGCCCCTTGTTCTCCATCGCACCCATGTTGAAATCGTCCACGGCAACGATATTGAACACGTCGAGATCGTATTCGCGGCCATAGGCCTCTTCGTCCCAGCGCATCGAGCGGATCAGGCTTTCCATGGCATAGCCCGCGCGGGACTCGTCGCCCGGGCGCACCCAGACGTTCAGGGCGACCTTGCGGCCCGAGATTGTGGTGAAACTGTCCGGGATCGCGCGCAGGTCGCCCGCGACCAGCGCGAACAGATAGGCCGGCTTCGGCCAGGGATCGACCCAGACCGCGCGGCCGGGCGCCTGCGAGACCGGGTTGCCGTTCGACAAGAGCACCGGCTGGTCCGCGTTGATGGTGACGCGGAAGGGCGCCATCACGTCGGGGCGGTCGGGATACCAGGTGATGTGGCGAAAGCCCTCGGCCTCGCATTGCGTGCAGAACATGCCCCCCGACAGGTAAAGCCCCTCCAGCGCGGTATTCGCCTCGGGGTCGATCTCGACCTCGGCCTCGAAGGTGAAGGCGTCGGGCAGGTCGGCCGCGGGGATAATCAGGCGGTCCGCGCCGGCCAGGCCGAGGTCCAGCGGCTTGCCGTCCAGGGCCAGCGACAGGGTCTTCAGCCCGGCGCCGTCCAGCACCAGATCGCCCGGACCGCTGCGGCGGAAGTCGATCTGCGAGCGCACCCGCGTCGCGCGCGGCGCAAGGTCGAATTCCAGCCGGGTTTCGCCGATCGCGAAGGGATAGGGACGCCAGTCGGCGAGATATTGCGTGACGGTCATGGCCCAGGCACCTTTCCGCAGGTGAAAAAAATCGCTGGCACAGGGGAACTTGTGCGAAACCCAAGTGTTAGTGCGGGAAGCGCCGGCTCGCAACCCGGGGTGCAGATTGCCCTTGGCCATGTCGTCGCAAAGACCGGAAGACAAGAACCCGGACCCCGAAAACGAGGAACTCCCGATGGCCAATTACGACCCGAACGATCCCCAGCGCCCGGCCGGCAAGCCCGAAACCTATGTCGAACCGGTCGAGCGCCGCGCATCGCCGCTGCCGCTGATCATCGGCATCCTGCTGGCCCTGGCGATCGCCTATTTCGTGCTGCAATACTTCATGGGCCGCAACGAGGTCGCGACCACCGGCGAGGATGCCGCCGTGACCACGACCGCGCCGGCCGACACCAGCACCACCGCGCCGGCGGATACCGCCACCACGACCGCCCCGGCCGCCGAGGCCGAGGCTGCCGCCGACGATGCCGCGGCCGCGGCCGAGAATGCGGCCGACGCTGCCGGCGAGGCCGCGAGCGAGGCCGCTACCGCCGCCGAGAACGCCGGCGAAGCGGCCGGAGCCGCCGTGACCGACGCCACCCAGGACGCCGCCGAGGCTGCCGAGGACATGGCGAATGACGCCGCCAATGCCGCGGGCGAGGCTGCCGATGCCGCGACCAACGCGGCCGATAGCGCGGCCGATGCCGCCGGCCAGGCCGTCGAGAACGCCGGCGAGGCGATGGACGACGCGGTCTCGGTCGAGGAACCGGCGACCACCGCGCCGACCACCCCGCCGCCGGCCGGCACCGACACCACGACCACGCCTTCGACCAACTGATCGCAAGGCTTTGCATCGCTTCCGTCGCCCGCATCCCGGGCGGCGGATTTTCAATTTTGGCGCAACTGTGAATATAGCTTTCGGATAAACCCAGCCCGGTTGAATGCTGCTCGGCTTTGGCATACCACGGTGCACCAAATCGACTGACAGACGGAAAGGGAACTGCGATGGGCCGCGTCGAAAAGGCAGGGTTGCGGGTCGATCAGACCCTGGCCAGCTTCATCAACGATCACGCGCTGCCGGGCAGCGGCGTCGAGCCGCGCCGCTTCTGGGAAGGGCTCTCGACGCTGATCCACGATTTCGGGCCGAAGAACCGGGCGCTGCTGGACAAGCGCGACGAGATCCAGTCGGCGCTGGACGCCTGGCATATCGCGCATCGCGGCCAGCCGGCGGATGCCGATGCATACCGTGATTTCCTGACCGAGATCGGCTATCTGGTGCCCGAGGGCGAGGATTTCCAGATCGAGACCCCGGCGACCGATCCGGAATTTGCCCGCATCGCCGGCCCGCAGCTGGTGGTGCCGATCACCAATGCGCGCTATGTGCTCAATGCCGCCAACGCCCGCTGGGGCAGCCTTTACGATGCGCTCTACGGCACCGATGCCATGGGCGACCTGCCGCAGGCCAAGGGCTATGACGCCACCCGCGGCGCCCGGGTGATCACCTGGGGCCGCGAGTTCCTCGACACCGCCGCGCCGCTGACCGAAGGGTCCTGGGCGGGCATCGAGGCGCTGTCGGTCAAGGACGGCGCGCTGGTCCCGGCGCTGCGCGATCCGGCGAAATTCGCCGGCCATATCGGCGATGCCGCCAGCCCCGCCAGCATCTTCCTGCGCAACAACGGCCTGCTGATCCGCATCGTCATCGACGCCGCGACTCCGGTCGGCGGGCAGGACAAGGCCGGCATTTCCGACATCGTCATCGAATCCGCCCTGTCCGCGATCATCGACTGCGAGGATTCCGTCGCCTGCGTCGATGGCGAGGACAAGACGCTGGCCTATGCGAACTGGCTGGGCCTGATGGACGGCACGCTGGCCGAAGAGGTTCAGAAGAATGGCAAGAGCTTTACCCGCCGGCTGAACCCGGACGTGGAATTCACCGCGCCGGACGGCGCGACCGTCACCGCCAAGGGCCGGGCGCTGCTGCTGGTGCGCAACGTCGGCCACCTGATGACCACCCCCGCCGTGCTGGACCGCGACGGCAACGAGGTGTTCGAGGGGCTGCTCGACGCCATGGTCACCACGCTTTGCGCCATGCGCGACCTCGACCGGGGCGCGAACTCCGTCACCCGCTCGATCTATGTGGTGAAGCCCAAGATGCACGGCCCCGAGGAAGTGGCCTTCGCCAGCGCGATCTTCGATCATGTCGAGGACGTGCTGGGCCTGCCGCGCCACACCGTCAAGCTGGGCATCATGGACGAGGAACGCCGCACCAGCGCCAACCTCAAGGAATGCATCCGCGCCGCGAAGCACCGGCTGGCCTTCATCAACACCGGCTTCCTGGACCGCACCGGCGACGAATACCACAGCTCGATGGAGGCGGGCGCCATGCTCGCCAAGGGCGAGATGAAGGGCCAGCCCTGGATCTCGGCCTATGAGGATCGCAACGTCGACATCGGCCTGGCCTGCGGCCTTTCCGGCCGCGCGCAGATCGGCAAGGGCATGTGGGCGATCCCGGACCGCATGGCCGAGATGCTGGCCGAGAAGATCGCCCATCCCATGGCCGGCGCCAATACCGCCTGGGTGCCCAGCCCGACGGCCGCGACCCTGCATGCGACGCATTACCATCGCGTCGATGTCCACGCCCGCCAGGCCGAGATCGCGGCGCTGAAGCGGCCCGCGCGGCTCGACGACCTGCTGACCATCCCGTTGGCCGGCGGCCGCAACTACAGCGACGAGGAAATCGCCCGCGAGCTGGAAAACAACTGCCAGGGCATCCTCGGCTATGTGGTGCGCTGGGTGGACCAGGGCGTCGGCTGCTCCAAGGTGCCCGACATCCACGACATCGGGCTGATGGAGGACCGGGCGACGCTGCGCATCTCGGCCCAGGCGCTGGCGAACTGGCTGCATCATGGCATCGTGACCCAGGGCCAGGTCATGGACGCCTTCCGCAAGATGGCGCTGGTGGTGGACCGCCAGAACGCAGGCGACCCGGCCTATCGGCCGATGGCGCCGGGCTATGACGGCGTGGCCTTCCAGGCCGCCTGCGACCTGGTCTTCCTAGGCCGGGTCCAGCCCTCGGGCTATACCGAGCCGGTGCTGCACGCCCGCCGCCTGCAAGCCAAGGCCGAGCAGAAAGCCGCCTGATCCCGATCTGCGATCAAGCCGCAGCCTGCCCCTTGCCTTCGCATCGGGCAGGCCTTTTCATGCCGGCATCGGCCGCAAGGGCACCGGGGGAGGGAATGACATGCAGCGTTCGCGCATCAACCGCATCATGGCCGAGGCGGCCGAGATGATCGCCGGGGCCGGCTTCCACCTGCCGCCCTTCGCGCATTGGTCGCCCGAAGAGTTCCGCGCCCGCGCCACCCCGGCGATCCGCAAGGGAAGGCTGGGCTGGGACATCACCGATTACGGCCAGGGCGATTTCGACCGGCTGGGCCTGTTCCTGTTCACGCTGCGCAACGGCCGGCTGGCCGATCTGCAGGCGGGCAGGGGCATGGTCTATGCCGAGAAGCTGCTGATCAGCCAGCAAAACCAGATCAGCCCGATGCATACCCATGCCATCAAGACCGAGGATATCATCAACCGCTCGGGCGCGGTGCTGGCGATCCGGCTCTGCGGCTCGGACGGGCAGGGGCGCATGGACCGGCGCGCGCCCGTCCGCGTCGATTGCGACGGCATCGCGCGCGAAATCGCGCCCGGCGGCGTGCTGCGGCTTTCGCCCGGAGAATCCGTCACCCTGCGCCCGGGCGACTGGCACGAGTTCTGGGCCGAGGGCGGGCCGGTGCTGATCGGCGAGGTCTCGACCGTGAACGACGACCTGACCGACAATATCTTCGCCGCCCCCATCGGCCGCTTCGCCCATGTCGTCGAGGACGAGCCGCCGACCCACCTGCTAGTCAGCGATTACGATTCCGACGCTACGTAACATTTACGGATGAGCCGCGCCCTCGCGCTCTTGTGAAAGATTGTTGCGCGATGCTAAGAGATCGCTGCTAGCTCTAACAGGGAGGTCGCCTCGTGAAGATCGGCGCATTG
>NZ_SOKV02000189.1:0-671 GCF_004407025.1 Paracoccus sp. DMF | reverse complement strand
CTCGGCAAAAGAGGCCTTCAACAGCGGTTCATTCGCCCAGCTTTGCGTCAGGCTGACGCGAGCTTGAACCAGGGCGGCACGGCGGCGGAAAAGGCTCAACAGCTGGCGATAAAGAGGGGACGGCGGTGTCCAGGGGCGAAGCTCGTCGGCTTCTTTTCGCAAATACCGCGCTAGTAATTGGGCATCCAGGGCATCAGTTTTGGCACGAACCTTCACACTTTTGCGGTAATGACTGAGTTCATAACCACCGACCATGTAGATAACGCAGCCAGCTTCATAGGCCAGATCAGCAAACTCCAAGTGGTAGGTGTTGGTGGCCTCAATGGCGATAGCAACGCTGCCTGGCAAAGCCCTCAGCCACTTTTTGATAGCGGCTTTGGTATTCGGGATTGCTTCCAAAAGATCGAGATCGGCGTGATAAATCACCAATTCATTTTTTGCGACATCAATACCAACAGTCGGCTTGGAGACGGGAACTGGCATTGCCATAGTGACTTCCTCCGGGCTAAGGTTTTGAGCACTTGAAGGGCTCACCCAGAGGCGCAGGCTTGTTCCTATCGTCGGTCATAGCCAGATGCATTCTTTATCGGCGCTTGGGTGAAAGGAGGAGGGGCGAAATCTCCCACGGTCTGTACTGCGCCAACAGTCAGAATCTGGCTTTGTCCCTCCTC
>NZ_SOKV02000188.1:0-677 GCF_004407025.1 Paracoccus sp. DMF | reverse complement strand
AAATCAGCCTCCGGCAAACCCGGCGCGGTTCAAACTGCCCCTTGCTCTTGCCCGACTCGGTGGCGAAATGGCGCATCAGGTATTCGTAGGCATCGCCCAGAATATCGTCGCCATCGGCGCGGTTCTTGCGAAAATCCAGCTCCGGGCGATTGAAGATCGCGACAAGGTTTGAGAGGCGATCAACCATCTCTTTGCCGGTGCCGAGCTTCTCCGGGTCGTTGAAGTCGGCAACGTCGATCACGCCCTTGAGGTCGTTCTCCTCGGCCAGGTTGGCGATGATGATGTTGATCTTCTCGCCGATGTCCTTATTGCCGCGCAGCGCGACCATGTCCGCAAAACTGCCGTCTTCGGGGATTTCGATCAGCCCATCCGGGTCGCCGGAATACTTGTCGGAGACGTACTTCACGAACAGCAATACAAGGACATAATCCTTGTATTGCGAGGCATCCATTCCGCCCCGAAGCGCATCGCAGCTCGCCCAGAGAGAGCTGTAAATTTCCGACTTTTTGACTGCCACGTGGTCCTCGTTCTACTCTTTGGTGCGATCCGCAGCCTGTGAGGCGTTCCGACCTGCCTCTATAGTCTTCAATCGCTCGTATTCTTCAATCGCCATCACCACGACGACTTGCCGCCCATGCTTGGCTACCGCCACCGGCTCGGCTCGGGCGAGATCGATC
>NZ_SOKV02000187.1:0-686 GCF_004407025.1 Paracoccus sp. DMF | reverse complement strand
GGGCGCGCTTATACGTCGTTCCGACGTGCGCTTGGCCGTGCCAATGCTTGATCGTGATGGCGATCTATCATCTTCACGTCAAGGTCATTGGCCGCAAGACCGGATCGAGCGCAGTGGCGTCTGCCGCCTACCGCTCGGCCTCGCGGATGCGCGACGAGCGCCTCGACCGCGTGCAGGACTTTTCCGCCAAGCGCGGCCTCGTCCATTCCGAGGTGATGCTGCCGGAGGACGCGCCCGAGGTCTGGAATGATCGCGAACGGCTCTGGAACGATGTGGAGGCGTTCGAGATCAGAAAGGACGCGCAACTCGCCCGCGAGGTGGAATCGCCATTCCGCGCGAGATGACGCAGGCTCAAGGCATCGAACTTGCCCGCGACTTCGCGCAGGCCGAATTTGTCGATCAGGGCATGATCGCCGATCTGAATGTGCATTGGGACATCGGCGAGGATGGGATGAGGCTTGGGAAGCAACTTGCCCTCAGTCACGGCCTTGGCAGAGGCCGAGGCATCGGATTGCAGGGCGCAGAACCATCCTATTTTCCGCCGTTTCTACGCCATACTACTACGACACCTAAATAATTGTTGCACAGCGATAAATCGTTGCCTTGTCTGGTCCCTGCAATTGTCAGAAACAACCAGCCGGAGGCAGCACGATCATGCGCCAACCAGACCGTATCGTCCGCCTGAA
>NZ_SOKV02000186.1:0-694 GCF_004407025.1 Paracoccus sp. DMF | reverse complement strand
GCGCCGGTGCGAGAAGGTGGTGGTCCGCGCCTCTGCCAGCGTGACTGGATCGCCCTCTTCGTCGGCTGAGGCGGGATAGGCGTCGACCTCGTCAAGGAACACATAGCGCGCTGGCATCGACCGCAGGCCGGTGGCGGAATTCGCACCGGTCAGCACGAGGATGCCGCCGGGAAACTCCTTCGACAGCATCGAGTTGCCCGCATCGCGGGATCGGGCCGGGTTCACCCGTTCGCGCAGGGCCGGGCTGTCCGCGATCAGCGGATCGAGTCGGCCGCGCGAGGTGCGCTTCGCCAGTTCCAGGCTCGGCAGCACCGCCAGCATTGGCCCCGGCGCATGGTGGATGACGAAGCCGATCCAGTTGTTGCCCGCTTCCGTGGCCCCGACCTGCGCCGCCTTCATGAAGGTGATGCGCTGGGCGGGATGGCCGGGCGAGAGCGCATCCATGATCTCGCGCAGATAGGGTGCGCGGGCGGTGCGATACCGCCCCGGCTCCGCCGCGCCGCGTGACGACAGCCAGCGATGCTTATCCGCCCATTCCGACACTGTCAGGTTCGGATCGGGGCGCAGGCCTTGCCGCCAGACCCGAAGCAGGTCTTCAGCGCCGTCGAAGCCGAGGTCGAGACCGGCGGTCAGGTCGTTGTCGTCATCCGAGGGAAACCCGGAGGTCGGCGAGGGCGTCGAGCTGTTCGCGGAC
>NZ_SOKV02000185.1:0-695 GCF_004407025.1 Paracoccus sp. DMF | reverse complement strand
CATGGCGATGGAGCCTTCCTCGCCGAACAGCTGGCCCGCGACGGCCGCGCGTTCGGCGGCCGGCACGAAGCTCTCGATGGCGGCGTTGATCGCGCCGACCCGCTGATCCAGCGGCAGAGCGATCAGGTCGGTGGCCGAGAGCCCGAGCCGGTCGAGCGCGTCTGCTGCGGGGCCGGTCCCGGCGGCCGCCTGGCTGAGACGGCGCGTCAGGTCCTTGGTGGCCTGCTCGATGCCGGACATCGAGACGCCCGCCAGCTCGCCCGCGCGCTCCAGCGTCTGGATCGACGGGGCGGTGGTGCCGAGCGACTGAGCGAGCTTGGCCTGCGCATCGACCGTCTGCAGGCCCGACCGGATCATCGCCACGCCCGCAGCGGCGGCAGCTGCCACGGCAGCGGCTGCCGCGACCCGGACCCGGCGCGAGAAAGCCGCGAGCCGCGCGTTGGCCGCTTCCATCTCGCGGCTGAGCCGTCCGAAGCCGCGCGATCCGGCTTCGCCGACGCCTTCCAGTTCGGCGCGCACTTGTCGGCCGCCGACCGCGGCGAGGCGGACGGACACACGCTTTTCAGCCATCGGGGCGTTCCATCTGTTCGTTGAGTTTGGCGACCATCACCGCCTCGATGACGGGCAGCAGTTCGGCCATGGCGAGCGGCGGCACGCCGAGTGCGTCACCGAGCGCGAGCGCCGCCGACATGTCC
>NZ_SOKV02000184.1:0-713 GCF_004407025.1 Paracoccus sp. DMF | reverse complement strand
CTGGCGGCCAAGCAGGCCGTTCACCGGCGTGTTCGCCAGTGTCGTCGCTCCGTCCTTGTGATCCCGGGCCGTCGGCGTCATCCACATCCCCGCCGAATGGGTCAGGTCGGCCGAGCGGCGGTTGCCCGCGCTCGGCTTGCATCCGTCGTTGGCCATCGGCGTCGGCCACATCACGGCCGTCGTCGCGAGATTCATCCCGTGCTGCCCCGCTGCCTGCGACGGCGTCGGCTTCGTCTGTCGGTTCTCGTTGGCGCTGGCCCTCGGCGTCGGCCAGAGCCGGAGCAGTTCCGTCCGGTTTCCACCACTCGACCGGATCCCAGAGCAGGCGCGCGGGGTTGGCCAGCTGGTCTCCTTCGCGGATGGCAAGGATGAACAGCCGCTCGCGCTTGTGCGGCGCGCCGACTTCCGCCGCCGTGAAGAGGCCTGCCGCAAGCTTGTAGCCCATGCCGACCAGTCCGTTGGCGACTTCGGGGAAGCCGAGCCGGAGATGATGGGCGACATTCTCGAGGAAGACGAAGGGTGGCTCGACCTCGCCGATGATCCGGGCGACATGCGGCCAGAGGTGGCGCGGATCGTCCACACCCCGGCGCTTGCCCGCGACGGAGAACGGCTGGCACGGATAGCCCGCAGTGACGATGTCCACCGCACCGCGCCACGGGCGGCCGTCGAAGGTCGCAACGTCGTCCCAGACAACAGCCTGATCCAGGGACGCG
>NZ_SOKV02000183.1:0-713 GCF_004407025.1 Paracoccus sp. DMF | reverse complement strand
CTGGCGGCCAAGCAGGCCGTTCACCGGCGTGTTGGCAAGGCTCGTCGCGCCATCCTTGTGATCGCGGGCCGTCGGCGTCATCCACATCCCAGCCGAATGGGTCAGGTCCGCTGTCCGCCGGTTGCCCGCGCTCGGCTTGCACCCATCGTTCGCCATCGGCGTGGGCCACATCGCAGCCGTGGTCGCCAGGTTCATGCCGTGCTGGCCCGCTGCCTGCGACGGCGTTGGCTTCGTCTGCCGGTTCTCGTTGGCGCTGGCCCTCGGCGTCGGCCAGAGGCGCAGCAGTTCGGTCCGGTTCCCGCCACTCGACCGGGTGCCAGAGCAGGCGCGCGGGGTCGGCCAGCTCGTCCCCCTCGCGGATGGCGAGGATGAACAGCCGCTCGCGCTTGTGGGGCGCGCCGACTTCCGCCGCAGTGAAGAGGCCTGCCGCAAGGCGGTAGCCCATGCCGACCAATCCGCTGGCGACTTCGGGGAAGCCGAGGTGGAGATGATGGGCGACATTCTCGAGGAAGACGAAGGGCGGCTCGCATTCCCCGATGATGCGGGCGACATGCGGCCAGAGGTGGCGCGGGTCGTCCGCGCCGCGGCGCTTGCCCGCGACCGAGAACGGCTGGCACGGATAGCCCGCAGTGACGATGTCCACCGCGCCGCGCCAAGGGCGGCCGTCGAAGGTTCCAACATCGTCCCAGACAACAGCCTGATCCAGGGACGCG
>NZ_SOKV02000182.1:0-722 GCF_004407025.1 Paracoccus sp. DMF | reverse complement strand
AAGCCAGGGGTATCCACCCTGATCCGAGGAATGACCCGACCATGACGCTGAGCTATGCCCCGGATCGGATCGAGACCTGGCCGCTGTCGCGCCTCCAGCCCTACGCAAGGAACGCGAAGGCGCATGACGCGGACCAGGTCGCGAAGATCGCCGCCAGCATGGCCGAGTTCGGCTGGACCGTGCCCTGTCTGGTCGGCGAGGACGGCGAGCTGATCGCGGGGCACGGGCGCGTACTGGCCGCCACGCAGCTGGGGCTGACGGAAGCGCCGGTGATCGTACTCGGGCATCTGACCGAGGCACAGCGCCGGGCTTACCGGATCGCCGACAACAAGCTGACCGAACTCGGTACCTGGGACGAGGCGCTGCTCTCGGCGGAACTGAACGATCTGCTGGCTGAGGATTTCGACTTGTCGCTGGTCGGGTTTTCCGACGGCGAGTTGGACAAGCTGCTGGCCTTCGTGCCGGAAGAGGACGGGCAAGAAGGTGGCGCCGGGGGCTCCGTGCCGCCGGTGACCATCCCTGAACCGCCGCGTAATCCAGCATCGCGAACCGGCGATCTGTGGATCCTCGGCGATCACCGGCTCCTTTGCGGCGACAGCACCAGTGCTGCTGATGTGCGCCGTCTGATGAATGGCGAGCGGGCGATCCTGTTCGCGACCGACCCGCCGTATCTGGTGGACTACGATGGTTCGAACCATCCGACCCGCAACAAGGACTGGTCG
>NZ_SOKV02000181.1:0-724 GCF_004407025.1 Paracoccus sp. DMF | reverse complement strand
CGTGACGACGCCGTTCAGCATCGCCTCGACGCCGGAGATCAGCCCGTTCGCGGCCTGGAAGGCGAAGTCACCGATGGCGCCGGGCAGGCTGCCCCAGATGGCGACGGCCGCGTCATAAGCCCCCTGGAAGATCGCGGCTGTCCGGTCGCCAAAGCTGACCACGCCCGAGATGGTACCTTTCAGCGCCGAAAGGCCCGCCGCCTTCAGTTCTTCCCATCCGGCCGCCATCCGCGCGAGGGCCGCGTCCAGCGACAGGCCGATGCGGGACCAGACTTCGCGAGCCAGATCGCCCAGCAGCCGGAACGCCTCCCCTACGCCGCCGACCCGGGCGACAAGCTGCGAGAACTGATAGACCAGCTCGCCCGCGCCGACGATCAGCGCCCCGATACCGGTACGGATCAGCGCGCCGCGCAGGAAGACCAGCGCCGTCGCGAGGCCTCGAACCGAGAGCGCCGCGGCGGCAAGTCCCGCCACCCAGCGCCCGGCCATGACGGCAGCGAAGGTCGCGGCGTAGGAGGCAAGTCGGCCGAGGTTGCCGATCAGGGTGTCGATGGCCGTGCGCAGGATGCCGCCATCCGAGGCGAGCGCCACGAAGGTATTGGCCAGCGCTTCGATGGTCGGGGCTACGGCGACGGCAATGCGGTTACGCAACCCGTCGAACACGATAGATACGCTGCCCAACGCCAGTTGTGTGCGGCGCAGGGCTTCCAGCGCATCGCTGTCC
>NZ_SOKV02000180.1:0-724 GCF_004407025.1 Paracoccus sp. DMF | reverse complement strand
GGACAGCGATGCGCTGGAAGCCCTGCGCCGCACGCAGCTGGCGCTGGGCACCGTATCGCTGGTCTTCGACGGGTTGCGCAACCGCATCGCCGTCGCCGTGGCCCCGACCATCGAGGCGCTCGCCAATGCCTTCGTTGCGCTGGCCTCGGACGGCGGCATCCTGCGCTCGGCCATCGACGGGCTGATCGGCAATCTCGGGCGTCTCGCCTCTTATGCCGCGACTTTCGCCGCCGTCATGGCCGGGCGCTGGGTGGCGGGCTTGGCCGCCGCCGCCCTCTCCGTACGCGGGCTCGCAACGGCGCTCGTGTTCCTGCGCGGTGCCCTCATCCGCACCGGCATCGGGGCGTTGATCGTCGGCGCGGGCGAGCTGGTCTACCAGTTCTCGCAGCTTGTCACCCGTGTCGGCGGCGTGGGCGAGGCCTTCCGCCTGCTCGGCGATCTGGCCCGCGAGGTCTGGTCCCGTATCGGGCTGTCGCTGGACGCTGCCCTCGCGCGGATGGCGGCCGGGTGGGAGGGGCTGAAGGCGGCCGGTCTCTCGGCCCTCGAGGGCACCATCGCAGGCGTCGTCAGCTTCGGCGACCGGACGGCCGCGATCTTCCAAGGGGCCTATGATGCGGCCGTGGCGATCTGGGGCAGCCTGCCCGGTGCCATCGGCGATTTCGCCTTCCAGGCCGCAAACGGGCTGATCTCGGGCGTCGAGGCGATGCTGAACGGCGTCGTCACG
>NZ_SOKV02000017.1:0-69429 GCF_004407025.1 Paracoccus sp. DMF | reverse complement strand
GGTCGCCGCGACCGGCATCCGCATCCTGTCGACCGTCGATTTCAAGGGCAACAAGCACAACCTGTTCATCGTCGCCGTCTCGCTCGGCCTCGGCATGGTGCCGATGATCGCGCCCGATTTCAACCAGTGGTTGCCGCATTCGCTGCACACGCTGATCCATTCCGGCATCCTGCTGGCCGCGCTGGCCGCCGTCGGACTGAACTGGTTCTTCAACGGTGCGCCGCATACCTCGGACGAGGAAATCGCCGCGGCGGCCCATGCAGCGGAGGCTCATTGATGGTAAAACGCCTGCTCATTCGCGGCGCCGAGGTGGTCGTGACCATGGACGGCGCCCGGCGCGAGATCGCGGGCGGCGACGTGCTGGTGGACGGCGGGGTGATTTCCGCCGTCGGCACCGGCCTGGTGGCCGAAGGCGCCGAAGTGGTCGAGGCGCGGGGCTGCGTCGTCACCCCGGGCCTCGTCAACACGCATCACCACCTGTTCCAGACCCTGACCCGCGCGGTGCCTGCGGCGCAGGACGCGGCGCTGTTCGGCTGGCTGCGCACGCTCTATCCGATCTGGGGCCGCATGACGCCCGACGACATTCGCCTGTCCACCCGGATCGGGCTGACCGAACTGGCGCTGTCGGGCTGCACCTGCTCCTCGGACCACCTGTATCTGTTCCCGAACGGGTCGCGGCTGGACGACAGCATCGAGGCGGCGGCGGATATCGGCATCCGCTTCACCGCCACCCGCGGCGCCATGTCGATCGGCGAAAGCAAGGGCGGCCTGCCCCCCGACGCGCTGGTCGAATCCGAAGCCGCGATCCTGAAGGACAGCGAGCGCGTCGTCGCCGCCTTCCACGATCCGAACCCCGGCGCCATGGTGCAGGTCGGGCTGGCGCCCTGCTCGCCCTTCTCGGTCAGCCGGGAATTGATGCGCGATGCGGCGATCCTGGCCCGGGACAAGGGTGTGCGGCTACACACCCACCTGGCCGAGAATGACGAGGACATCGCCTATTCTCTGGAGAATTTCGGCATGCTGCCCGGCGACTACGCCGAAAGCCTGGGCTGGACCGGCGACGACGTCTGGCACGCGCATTGCGTGAAACTGTCCGAGGGCGAGATCGACCTGTTCGCCCGCACCGGCACCGGCGTGGCGCATTGCCCCTGCTCGAACGCGCGGCTGGCCTCGGGCATCGCGCCGGTGCGCAAGATGCGCGACGCCGGCGTGCCGGTAGGCCTGGGCGTCGACGGCTCGGCCAGCAACGACTGCTCGCATCTGGGGCTCGAGGCGCGGCAGGCCATGCTGGTCGCGCGTCTGCGCGACGGGCCGGCGGCGCTCGGCGCCCGCGAGGCGCTGGAGATCGCCACCCTGGGAGGTGCCCGGGTGCTGGGCCGCAGCGACATCGGCGCGCTGGAACCCGGCAAGCGCGCCGACCTGGTGCTGTGGGACGTGTCCGAACTGCCCGCCGCCGGGCAATGGGACCCGGTCGCGGCGCTGATCTTCTGCGCGCCGATCCGGCCGCGCGCGGTCTATGTCGAGGGCCGCGCCGTAGTGCAGGATCATCACCTGACCGGCACCGATACGAATCATCTGAACGAACAGGCCCGCCGTGCCATCGCGCGGCTGGCGGATTGACAAGGAAAGGAAGACTATGCCCGGCTATCTGACCACCCATGTGCTGGACACCGCCAATGGCAGCCCCGCCCAGGGCATGCGGATCGAGCTTTACCGCCTGGACGGCGAGCGCCGGCTGATCGCCGAGACCGTCACCAACCACGACGGCCGCACCGACAAGCACATCCTGCCCGAGGCCGAGTTCCAGGCCGGCGAATACGAGCTGGTGTTCCATGTCGGCGCCTGGCTCGACGGCATCGGCCACCAGGCGGCGCAGCCGCGCTTCCTGGACGTGGTGCCGCTGCGCTTCGGCATGTCGGAACAGGACCATTACCACGTGCCGCTGCTGATCTCGCCCTACGGCTATTCGACCTATCGCGGCAGCTGAGCCGCGCCCGGCCGGCCCCCGCGGGCCGGTTCTTCTTTCCGCAAATTCCCCTTGAAACCCGCGCCGCCGGCCCCCGACGGCGGCTGCGACCGGCTGCGTGCCAACCTGCGACTTTCTACCGCAGCTTGGGTTAGCTTAAACCGATCATGCAAAGTCAGCCGGCAGCCATCCCGCTAAATTCCGGTCAACCCCCGCGAGGAGAGAGCGCAGGGTCCGACGAGACGGAGGAGAAAACCGTGCAGACAACCCCAGACATGGCGCCAGCTTCGGCCCCGCCTTCGGCCCCGGCCGCGACCGCCACGCGGCCCGAGGACGAGAAGCTCGGGCTTTTCGCCAATATCGCCTACGGCATCCAGCACATCCTGACCATGTATGGCGGCATCGTCGCCGTGCCGCTGATCGTCGGCCAGGCCGCGGGGCTCACGCCCGCCGACATCGGGCTCTTGATCACCGCCTCGCTGTTCGCGGGCGGGGTGGCCACGATCCTGCAGACCATGGGCCTGCCCTTCTTCGGCTGCCAGCTGCCGCTGGTGCAGGGCGTGTCCTTCGCCGGCGTCGCCACGATGATCACCATCTCGGGCAATGGCGGCATCCAGGCGGTGTTCGGCGCGGTCATCGCGGCCTCTTTCCTGGGGCTGCTGATCACGCCGGTCTTTTCGCGCATCACGCGCTTCTTTCCGCCGCTGGTCGCGGGCATCGTCATCACCACCATCGGGCTGACGCTGATGCCGGTCGCCGGCCGCTGGGCCATGGGCGGCAACAGCAAGGCCGAGAATTTCGGCAGCGTGGAGAACATCCTGCTGGCCGGGGTGACGCTGGCCATCGTGCTGCTGCTCAGCAAGGTCGGCAATGCCACCATCTCGCGCCTGTCGATCCTGCTGGCGCTGGTCGCGGGCACGCTGATCGCATGGGCGACCGGCATGACCGACTTTTCCCAGGTCGGCAATGGCGCGGTCTTCGCGCTGCCCGACATCTTCCACTTCGGCTGGCCGACCTTCGGCGTGGCGGCGACCATCTCGATGTTCATCGTGATCCTGGTCACGCTGGTCGAGACCTCGGCCGATATCTTCGCCGTGGGCGAGATCGTCGAGACCAAGGTCGATTCGCGCCGGCTGGGCGACGGTCTGCGCGCCGACATGCTGTCCTCGATGCTGGCGCCGGTCGTGGGGTCGTTCACGCAAAGCGCCTTTGCCCAGAACGTCGGGCTGGTCGCGGTCACCGGCGTGAAAAGCCGCTATGTCGTGGCGACCGGCGGGCTGATCCTGGTGGTCCTGGGCCTGTTGCCGATCATGGGCCGCGTCGTCGCCACCATCCCGATGCCGGTGCTGGGCGGGGCGGGGATCGTGCTGTTCGGGACGGTTGCGGCCAGCGGCATCCGCACGCTCGCCAAGGTCGACTATCACGGCAACATGAACCTGATCATCGTCGCCACCTCGATCGGCTTCGGTACGCTGCCGATCATGCTGCCCGAGTTCTACCACCATTTCCCGACCTGGGTGCAGACCATCTTCCATTCCGGCATCAGCTCCTCGGCCATCATGGCGATCCTGCTGAACCTGATGTTCAACCACTTCACGGCCGGGAATTCGGAAGAGCCCTCGGTCTTCGGCGCCGCGGCCGAGCGGGTGATCCGCTATACCGACATCTCGCAGCTCGAGGACGGCGACTATTTTCTGGACGGCAAGCTTTTCGACGCGGCCGGCAACGAGGTGCCGCTGATCCGTCCAGCCGAGCACTAGGCCAGCCCCGGGCCAAAGGCGCGCGCGCTTTCGGCGGTTGCCCCGGCCATGCCGGCGGGGCGACCGTCTTCCATGAGCGGGCCGCGATCCTTTTCGCCCTGCCAAAGGCCCTGCCCCTGCGAGCCGGATCGCCGGAGCCTTCGCGCTCAGCCGTCCAGCCGGGGCAGGAAACCACCCCGCTGCGCCAGAATGTGATCGTGGACGCGCTGGCCGGCCGGCGACAGCGCCATGTCCTCGCGCCGCATCAGGAACCAGCTGCGCAGGATGGGCAGGCCGGCGGCCCGGATCGCGACCAGCCGGCCGGCGCGCAGTTCCTCGGTCACGGTATGCTGCGAGATCAGCGCAATGCCAAGGCCGGCGATCACCGCCTGCTTGATGGTCTCGTTGGTGCCCATCTCGACCATGCGCCAGGGCGTGCCCTCGCCGAGCCGGTCCAGAAGCCGGGTCATCAGGATGCGGGTGCCCGAGCCGGCCTCGCGCGCCAGGAAGGTCTCGGCCAACAAATCCTGCGGCGTGGCCGGGTCGGCATCGGCCAGCGGATGACCGGCGGGCGCGATGATGACATGGGGATGCGGGCCGATCAGCTCGGCCACCACGGCGGGCGCCCGCGGCGGCCGGCCCATGATCGCCAGGTCCAGCGCCCGCGATTGCAGCCACTGGATCAGCGCGTCGCGGTTGCCGATGCGCAGCGTCACCTCGACCTCGGGCAAGGCGCGGCGCAAATCGGCGACGAGGCGCGGCGCGAAATACTTGCCGGTCGAGATCACCCCCAGCGAGACATTGCCGACATGGCCGCTTTGCAGCGCCGCCACCCGCCGCGCGCAACCGTCAAGCGCGATGGCGATCTGCGCCTCGGCGGCCAGCACCGCCCGGCCCTCGTCCGTGGGCAGGAAGGCGCCGTGCTCGCCGCGGCAGACCAGCGCGGCGCCCATCAGATCCTCCAGCGCGCGCAGCTGGCCATGCACCGCCGGCGGCGTCAGCCCCAGCTCGGCCGCCGCCGCGGTCAGCGAACCGCTGCCGGTCACGGCGCGCAGCGCCCGCAGGTGGCGCAGGGTGACGGCGTCGATGCGAGCCATTCAGAATTTCCGAAAACGATTTCTGTATTATTAAATGTTCTGAAAGGCGCCGCCGTGTCAACAAGTCTCCGGACGTTTCGGGGGGAGACGGATGACGGCCGAGAGCATGGAAAGCGCGGAAATCCCGGCGCAATTGCGCCCGGCGATGCAGGCGCTGGCCAGCGGCAGCGTCGCCTTGGCCGGGCTGATCCGCCGCGCCGCGACCGACCCGCGCGCGCCCGCGCGGCTGGAGCGCGAGGCCGCCGCCGCCTTCACCCGCGCCCTGCCCGACGCCGGGCTGCGCTGGCTCGACATGGGCAACGGCCCGGCCGGGCTGGACCCGCAGGGCGGCTTCGCCCTGGCGCTGACGCCGCTCGACGCCAGCGCCAATATCGGCATCGAGCTGGCCACCGGCACGCTGTTTTCGCTGCATGCCGCCGCCGATACCGCGACCGAGAGCCTCCTGCGCCCACCGGCCGAGCAGCTGGCGGCGGGCTATGTCATCCACGGCCCGCGCTGCATGATGATGGTCAGCTTCGGCGACGGGGTGCAGCATTACCTGCTGGACCCCGACACCCGGGTCTTCCGGCTGGTGAACCGGCGGCTGCGCATGCCGAAATGCGCCTTCGAATTCGCCATCGACGTGGCGCATTACCGGCACTGGCCGCGCCCGGTGCGGGCCTATATCGACGATTGCCTGGCCGGCAGCGACGGGCCGCGGAAAAAGAACTTCGCCATGCGCTGGCTGGCCTCGCTGGTGGCCGAGGCGCATCGCATCCTGATGCATGGCGGCGTGTTCCTGCAACCCGGCGGCGACGCCCGCAACGCGGCAAGCCGGCTGCGGCTGGTCCATGATTGCGCCCCGATCGCGCTGCTGATCGAAGCGGCCGGCGGCAGCGCCACCGACCTGTGCGAGCCGGTTCTGGGCCTGCGCCCGGCCGGGCTGGACCAGCGCATCCCCTTCGCCTTCGGCTCGACCGAGAAGGTCGCGCGCATCGCCGCCTATCACGACCTGCCGGAGCCCGAGGTCTCGGCGCTGTTCGGACATCGCGGCCTGTTCCGGGCCTGAGAGGAGAGCATGAGCAGGAAACACCCGATCATCTCGGTCACAGGCTCGTCGGGGTCCGGGACCACGACGATCAAGAACACCTTCGACCAGATCTTCCGCCGCGAGGGCATCCGCGCCGTCAGCATCGAGGGCGACGCCTTCCACCGCTACGACCGCGCCGCGATGAAGGCGGAACTGGCGCGCCGCACCGAGGCGGGCGACCACACCTTCAGCCATTTCAGCCTGGACGCCAACGACCTGGAAAAGCTGGAGCAGGTGTTTCGCGACTATGGCGCCACCGGCATGGGCGAGAAGCGCCATTACATCCATGACGAGGACGAGGCCAAGGAACGGGGCGTCGCCGCCGGCACCTTCACCCCCTGGGCGAAGTTCGACCCGACCTCGGACCTGCTGTTCTACGAAGGGCTGCATGGCGCGGTCCGCACCGAGACCCTGGACATCGCCGGCCATGCCGACCTGAAGATCGGCGTGGTGCCGGTCATCAACCTGGAATGGATCCAGAAGATCCACCGCGACAAGGCCAGCCGCGGCTATTCGACCGAGGCGGTGACCGATGTGATCCTGCGCCGGATGCATGCCTATGTGCATGTCATCTGCCCGCAATTCACCCAGACCGACATCAACTTCCAGCGCGTGCCGGTGGTCGACACTTCGGACCCGTTCATCGCGCGCTGGATCCCGACCGCCGACGAAAGCCTGGTGGTGATTCGCTTCAAGAACCCGCGCGGCATCGACTTTCCCTATCTGACCTCGATGCTGCAGGGCTCGTGGATGAGCCGCGCCAATTCCATCGTCGTCCCGGGGCCGAAGCTCGACCTCGCCATGCAGCTGATCCTGACGCCGATGATCCTGCGGCTGGTCAGCGAATCGAAACGCGCCTGAAGGAAGGCTTCGCCATGCACGAGATGGCCCGGTCCGAAATCACCGACAAGAAGCAGCGTTATGCCGCGGGCGTGCTGGAATATGCGCAGATGGGCTATTGGGACTGGGATTACCAGCCCAGGGACGCCGATGTGCTGGCGCTGTTCCGCATCACTCCGCAGGGGGGCGTGGACCCGATCGAGGCGACGGCGGTGGCCGCTGAAAGCTGGACCGTGGTCTGGACCGACCGGCTGACCGCCTGCGACCAGTATCGCGCGAAAGCCTACAGCGTCCAGCCGGCGCCGGGCACGCCGGCGCAGTATGTCTGCGACATCGCCGATGACCCGATCCTGTTCGAGGAAGGCTCCATCGCCAATATGACCGCCTCGATCATCGGCAATGTCTTCAGCGTCAAGCCGCTGAAGGCGGCGCGGCTCGAGGACATGCGCTTTCCCATTGCCTATCTGAAGACGTTTGCCGGATCCCCCACCGGCATCGTGGTCGAGCGCGGGCGGCTGGACAAGTTCGGCCGCCCGTTGCTCGGCGCCACAACCAAACCCAAGCCGGGCTGTCGGGCAAGAACGACGGCCGCGTGGTCTATGAGCGGCTGAAGGGCGGGCTCGACTTCATGAAGGACGACGAGAGCATCAACGCGCAGCCCTTCAAGCATTGGCGCGACCGCTTCCTTTGCTGCATGGAGGCGGTCAACAAGGCCAGGGCCGCGACCGGCGAGGTCGAGGGCCATTACGGTGCCGGCAGAACGAATTGATCCTGCACATGCACCGCGCCGGGCACGGCACCGATGCCCGGCAAGAAACACGGCATCAGCTTCCGCGTCATCGCGAAATGGCTGCGCATGGCCGGGGTCGATCACCTGCATTGCGGCACCGCCGTCGGCAAGCTGGAAGGCGATCCGCTGATGGTGAACGAGGTGGACCTGCCGCGCGGCCTCTTCTTCGCGCAGGACGGGGGCAACCTGAAGAAGGTGAGTCGCCTCGGGCGGCACCCATGCCGGGCAGATGCATCAGCTGCTGGACCTGTTCGGCGACGACGTGGTGCTGCAATTCGGCGGCGGCACCATCGGCCACCCGATGGGCACCCAGGCCGGTGCCAGCTGGTGGCTGCCGGGCCTGGCGGCCCGGCGATGGCGGCGGCTTTCCGCCCCCCTCACCCCCCGAGGGTATTTGGAAAACAGAAAAAACCCGATGGATGGCGATAGGGGCGAGAAGGCCGCCACGGTCGATATGAAGGCCGATTACGGTTCCTCGGGCGTGCGCGAGATCCTGCACGGGCTGGGCCGCGAACTGATCGGGCTGGCGCCGGTCAAGGCGCGCATCGGAGAGACGGCGGCCTTGCTGCTGGTGGAGCGGGCGCGGCGCGACCTGGGCCTGGCGCATGAGGCGCCGACGCTGCACATGAGCTTTACCGGCAATCCCGGCACCGGCAAGACCACGGTGGCGCTGAAGATGGCCGGGCTGTTGCACCGACTGGGCTATGTGCGCAAGGGACAGCTGATCAGCGTGACTCGCGACGACCTGGTCGGGCGGTATATCGGCCATGCCGGCCCAAGACCAGGGAGGTGCTGGAGAAGGCCATGGGGGCGTGTTGTTCATCGACGAGGCCTATGACCTCTGCAAGCCCGACAATGCGACTACGGCCAGGAGACCATCGAGATCCTGTTGCAGGTGATGGAGACCGACCGCGAGGACCTGGTGGTCATCATGGTCGGCTATGCTGACCGCATGGACCGGTTCTTTCCGCCAGTCCCGGCTTCCGCTCGCGCATCACATCGAGGTCCCCGATTACGCGGATGCGGACCTGGCGCGGATCTCGGAGGCGATGCCGGCGGCGCAGGGCTATGGCTTCGACGCCGGCGCCCGCACGGCCATGGCCGAGTATATCGCCCTGCGCCGGGCGCAGCCGCATTTCGCCAATGCCCGGTCGATCCGCAATGCGCTGGACCGGGCGCCGCTGCGGCAGGCGAACCGGTTGTTCTCGGCCGCGGCCCCGGTCGATGCCGCGGCGCTGTCGCCATGACCGAGGCCGATCTGCGCCCCAGCCGGGTGTTCCCGGGCGGGCTGGATGGCGGTCGGGGCTAGATCCCCAGCCGGTCGCGCAGCCCGTACCACCAGGAGCCGATCATCGAATAGGGCACGCGGAAGGTGCGACCGCCCGGGAACGGGATCCAGGGCACGGCGGCGAAGGTGTCGAAGCGGCTGCTGTCGCCGTGGATCGCCTCGGCCAGGATGCGGCCGAAGGTGTGGCTGCCGGTGACGCCATGGCCGGAGTAGCCGTGCGCGAAATAGGTATTCGCCCCGATCCGGCCCATCTGCGGCACCCGGCTGAAGGACAGCGCGAAATTCCCCGACCAGGCATAATCGATCCGCACCGTCCCGAGCTGCGGGAACACCTTCAGCATATTGCCCCAGAGCTTGGCCTTGATGTCGCTGGGATCGGCGCCGCCATAGACCGTGCCGCCGCCGAACAAGAGCCGCTTGTCCGCCGACATGCGGTAGTAGTCGAGGATGTAGCGCACATCCTCGATGCAGACGTCCGAAGGCATCAGCGCCGCCGCGCGTTCCGCGCCCAAAGGCTCGGTCGCCATGATCTGGGTCGAGACCGGCATGACCCGGTTTTCCAGCGCCGGCACGACATGGCCCAGATAGGCATTGCCGCAAAGCACCAGCACCTGGGCGCGGATCTCGCCCTGCGCCGTCTTCAGCGACGGGCGCGGCGCCTGGTGATCGACCGAGATGACGGGCGACATCTCGAAGACGGTGCCGCCCAGGCTTTCCAGCGCCGCCGCCTCGCCCAGGGCCAGGTTCAGCGGGTGCATGTGGCCACCCTTGTGGTCGATCATGCCGCCGACATAGCGGTCGCTCGCGACATGGGCCTGCATCTGGCCGGCATCCAGCATCTCTTGGCTGTCGATGCCGTAGCCGCGCCAGAGCGTCCAGCGTTCTTCCAGCTCGCGCAGATGCGCGCCGGTCAGGGCGGCGAAGACATTGCCGGGCTTGAGGTCGCATTGGATGCCATAGGTCGCGACGCGCTCGCGGATGATGTCGCCGCCCTCCATCACCAGCCCGGCGATGAAGCGGGCGGTGTCCTGGCCATAGCGGGCCTGGATGGTCTGCAGGCTGGCGTTCAGCCCGTTGACGATCTGGCCGCCATTGCGCCCCGAGGCGCCCCAGCCGATGCGCGCGCCCTCGATCACCGTGACCTGGTGGCCCTTTTCGGCCAGGTGCAGCGCGGTCGAAAGCCCGCTGTAGCCGGCGCCCAGCACGCAGATCTCGGCCTCGTGCAGGCCCTGCAGATGCGGGCGCAGCGGCGCCGGATTGGCCGAGGCGGCGTAATAGCTGCCGGTATGGGCGCCATTGCCGGCGTAGGACGGGGATTCATGGGACGGGGGCATCAGACGGCCTCCAGGTAGGAGTGATATTCGAATTCGGTGACCTGGCGGGTAAAGCGCCGCAACTCCTGCAACTTGCATTGCACGAACATGCGCCGCAGCCGCTTGCTGTAGATCTGTTCGATCAGCGGCCCCTTGGCGAAGGCGTCGATGGCCGAGGCCCAGTCGGGCGGCAGGGTTTCCAGCTCCAGCGAATAGGCGTCGCCCTCGATGGGCGGCGGCGGCTCCCAGGCGTTCTCGATACCCAGAAGCGCGCCGCCCAGGATCGAGGCCAGCACCAGGTAGGGATTGGCATCGGCGCCCGCCACGCGATGCTCGATGCGGCGCGCCTTGCGGCTGCCGCCGGGGATGCGGATCGCCGCGGTGCGGTTCTCATAGCCCCAGGCCACGGCCGAGGGGGCATGCGCGCCGGGCAAGAGCCGGCGAAAGCTGTTCTCGTGCGGGGCAAAGACCAGCGCGTTTTCCTGCATGGTGCGCAGCAGGCCGGCGACGGCATGGCGCATCATGTCGGTGCCCTCCTCGCCGCCATTGTCGAAGACATTCCGGCCCTGGGCATCCTCGAGCGAGAAATGCACATGCATGCCCGAACCGGCGCGGTCGCCATAGGGCTTGGCCATGAAGGTGGCGGCGAAACCGTGCTTGCGGGCGATGCCGCGCACCAGGCGCTTGAACAGCGCGGCGTCGTCGGCCGCCTCCAGCGGGTCGGCGACATGCAGCAGGTTGATCTCGAACTGGCCGGCGCCGTTTTCCGAAATCGCCGCATCGGCCGGGATGCCCTGGCTGGCGCAGGCGTCATAGACCTCGTTCAGGAAGGCGTCGAAATGCTGCAACTCGTCCAGCGACAACGCGCCGTCCGAATCCAGCCGCTTGCCGGTGACGGGCGAGCGCGGCGGCTGCGGCACCGTGCCCGAGGGATCGACGACATAGAATTCCAGCTCGGTCGCCACCACCGGGGTCAGGCCAAGCGCCTTGTAGCGGTCGACCACCGCCGCCAGCGCCCGGCGCGGGTCGCCCATGAAGGGCGTGCCGTCTTCTTGCCGCATCCACAAGAGCGCGAAGGCCGCCGGGCGCGAGGTCCAGTCCACCGGGCTTAGCGGCCGGCCGGTGAAATCGCACAGGCCATCGGCGTCGCCGGTGTCCCAGACCAGCTCGTTGCCCTCGATATCCTCGCCCCAGATGTCCATGCCCAGCAAGGACAGCGGCATGCGCAGCGCGCCCGAGGTGATCTTGTCGAGCTGGTCCACCGGCACGCGCTTGCCGCGCATCACCCCGTTCAGGTCGCAGATGCAGGCAAAGATCGTCTCGACGGCGGGACGGTCCGCCAGCCAGGCCATCGGATCGGGTTTGCTCATGTCCGTCTCTCCCCGTTGTCGATCACGTTCGGAATTTTGTGATATCATTTCTTCATATGTGATCGAAATTCACGCTTGAGTCAACTCGGGCTTCGGGGCATCCTTCACCGTCCCAGCCCCGCAAGGCCCCGCCGATGATCCAGCCCGAGCTTCCCGAGATCCCGCGCGACGCGGCGATGACCACGCAGGAATACGCCTATCTGCGGTTGCGCAATGCGGTGATGCTGGGCGCGCTGCGGCCGGGCACGGCGCTGACCTTTCGCGGCTTGGCCGGGCAGCTCGGCCTCAGCCCGACCCCGATCCGCGAGGCGGTGCGGCGGCTGAGTTCCGAAAGCGCCATCGAGGTGCTGGGCAACCGCCGGCTGCGCATCCCCGAGATGACGCCGGGCCGGTTCGAGGAACTGGTGCGCCTGCGCATCGCCTTGGAGACCCATGCCGCCGCGCGCGCCTTTCCCTGGCTTTCGGACGTGGCCATCGCCGGGCTGGCCGGGATCGACGACCAGATGGACGCGGCGCTGGCCGCGCGCGACCTGGACGGGCTGACCCGGCTGAACCAGCAGTTCCACAAGCGGCTTTACCGGCTGAACCCGGACCAGGCGGTGATCCCGCTGATCGAGAGCGTCTGGCTGCAACTGGGGCCCTTCCAGCGTCGCGCCATCGAACATCTGGATGCCGGCGCCCCGGACGACCGCCACAAGGAAATGCTGGCCGCGATGCGGGCGCGCGACCTGGACTCGCTTTGCGCAGCCCTGGGCCGCGACGTGCAGGACGGCTCGGTCCGCGCCGGGCAGCGGTTGTTGCAGGGCGGCACGGGGGATTGAGGCGCCGTATCGGCGGCTTGTCGCGCATGGGGCGGGCTAAGCCTGCCGGACGGCTAAAACCCGCCCGAAAGCCGCGTTATGCCATGCGGGAAACCGCCATGGAGCCTGGAATGAATCGCCCCTTCCGCTTTGCCCTGCTGCTTGCGCTGGCCGGCAGCCTCGCCACCCCGGCGCTGGCCGATCGCGACCGCGACCACGACCGTGATCGCGCGTGGCATCGCCATCACAGCCACAAGCACGACGACCACCGCAAGGACCGCCGCGACTGGAAGCGCCACGAGGCACGGCGCGGCTGCCCCGGCGGCTTGGTCTGGTATCGCGGCGAATGCCTGCGCAAGGAGCGGGTGCAGCGCCTGGTCCGCTATCGCCCGGGCATCGGCGACGTGTTCAACCCGGGGCAATACCAGCGCATCGCCGATCCGCGGCTCTATGCGCTGCAACAGGGGCAGAACTGGAACTATTACCGCGACGACAACCAGATCTATCGCGTGGACAGCAAGACCCAGCGCGTGCTGGCGGTCATGCAGCTGCTCCAGGCCCTGTCGAACTGAAGCCGGCCGGGGCGGGCCTTGCGTCCGCCCCTGACAGCCGGGCGTCAGGCGTTGAACAGGAAGTGCAGCACGTCGCCGTCCTGCACCTCGTAGGACTTGCCCTCGACGCGGAACTTGCCGGCCTCGCGCGCGCCGGCCTCGCCCTTGTAGGCGACGTAATCGTCATAGGCGACGGTCTCGGCCCGGATGAAGCCGCGCTCGAAATCGCCATGGATCACGCCCGCCGCCGCCGGGGCCAGCGTGCCCTTGTGGATGGTCCAGGCGCGGGCCTCCTTCGGGCCCACGGTGAAATAGGTTTCCAGGCCCAGCAGCCTGTAGCCCTCGCGGATCAGCCGGTCCAGCCCGGCCTCGTGCAGGCCCATCTCATCGAGGAACATGGTCGCTTCCTCGGCGGGCAGCTGGCTGATCTCTTCCTCGATCCTGGCCGAGATCACCACATGGCCGGCGCCTTGGGCGCGGGCCATCTCGGCCACGCGCTCGGACTGGCTGTTGCCGGTGGCGGCCTTGTCTTCCTCGACGTTGCAGACGAAGAGCACCGGCTTGGCGGTCAGCAGCTGCAGCATGCCCCAGGCCTTCTGGTCCTCGTCATCGACCTTGACGGTGCGGGCGGGCTTGCCGGATTCCAGCGCCGCCTGCGCGGCCTTGAGCAGCTTTTCCTGCGCCACGGCCTCCTTGTCGCCACCCTTCAGCTTGCGGGCGATATTGGCCAGCCGGCGCTCGACCGATTCCAGGTCGGCGATCATCAGCTCGGTCTCGATGGTCTCGGCATCGGCGATGGGATCGACGCGGCCCTCGACATGGGTGACGTCGCCATCCTCGAAGCAGCGCAGGACATGGGCGATGGCATCGACCTCGCGGATATTGGCCAGGAACTGGTTGCCCAGCCCCTCGCCCTTGCTCGCGCCCTTCACCAGGCCCGCGATGTCGACGAAGGTGATGCGGGTCGGGATGATCTGCTTGCTGCCCGCGATCGCGGCCAGCGTGTCCAGCCGCGGGTCGGGCACGGCGACCTCGCCCACGTTGGGCTCGATGGTGCAGAAGGGAAAGTTCGCGGCCTGCGCGGCGGCGGTTTTCGTCAGCGCGTTGAACAGCGTCGATTTGCCGACGTTCGGCAGGCCGACGATCCCCATGCGAAAGCCCATGATCTATCCCTTTCCCCGGATTTCCGCGCTTATTATGGGGCGGTGACGCGCAAGTCCAGTGGCGGGGCGTTGATCTTGCCCACGCCGCGGGCTAGGGCTTGGCC
The DNA here is from genome assembly GCF_004407025.1 of Paracoccus sp. DMF. Classification (NCBI taxonomy): domain Bacteria; kingdom Pseudomonadati; phylum Pseudomonadota; class Alphaproteobacteria; order Rhodobacterales; family Paracoccaceae; genus Paracoccus; species Paracoccus sp. DMF. Next base: position 55,339 of record NZ_SOKV02000017.1, on the reverse strand, counting down.
GAACAGGGGAGATCCGGCGCATGAGCAGAATTGACGATACGTTCGCCAAGGCGGCCGAGACCGGCGGCAAGGCTTTCGTCGCCTATATGATGGGCTGCGACCCGGATTACGACCAGTCGCTGGCGATCATGCGCGGCCTGCCCGGCGCCGGGGTCGACATTATCGAACTGGGCATGCCCTTCACCGACCCGATGGCGGACGGCCCGACCATCCAGGCCGCCGGCCAGCGCGCCCTGGCCGCCGGCGGCAGCGTCAGCCGGGTGCTGGAGATGGTGCGTGCCTTCCGGGCCGGGGATGACGCCACGCCGATCGTGCTGATGGGCTATTACAACCCGATCTACGCGCGCGCGGGCGGCGTCGATCGCTTCCTGACCGAGGCCGCCGAGGCCGGCGTCGACGGGCTGATCGTCGTCGATCTGCCGCCCGAGGAGGATGCCGAGCTGTGCCTGCCCGCCCGGGCCAAGGGCATCAGCTTCATCCGCCTGGCGACCCCGACCACCGACGACCGCCGCCTGCCCGCCGTGGTGCAGAACACCAGCGGCTTCGTCTATTACGTCAGCGTCACCGGCATCACCGGCGGCCCGGCCGCCAATGCCGCCGAGGTCGCGCCCGAGGTCGCCCGCATCCGCGCCGCAGCCGGGCTGCCCGTCGTCGTGGGCTTCGGCATCTCGACCCCCGAGGCGGCGCAGGCGGTGGCGGGCGTGGCCGACGGCTGCGTCGTCGGCAGCGCCATCGTCAAGCAGATCGGCGAGGGTCGTCCGGTGCCCGAGATCCTCGACTTCGTGGCCAGCCTCGCCGCGGGCGCCCATCGCGGCTGACCCGCCTCTCTGTTCGTCCATGCCAAACGCCGCGTTCCGGCCGCTTGCGGTTGGGAACCGGCGCGGCCGGGCTATGTTGGTCCCGGAACGAACGGAGGAACCATGCCCAAGCTGCTTTACCATACCGGCGCCTGCTCGCTGGCCCCGCATGTCGCGCTGGAATGGATCGGCGCGCCCTATGAGGAACAGAACGTCGAGTTCGGCTCGGCCGAGCTTCTGGCCGCCAACCCCTCGGGCGCGGTGCCGGCGCTGATCGAGGATGACGGCTGGATCCTGACGCAATGCGGCGCAATCCTGCATTACCTGGCGCGCAAGCACCCCGAGGCCGGGCTGGGCGGCGCGCCGGACATCCGCGGCCAGGCCGAACTGGAGCGCTGGTCCAGCTTCCTGACCGGCGACCTGCATCCGGCCTTCTTCCCGATCTTTATGCCGCAGCGCTATACCACCGGCGCCGCGCCCGCCGACCGCGAGGCGGCGCAGGAAGCGGGCCGCAAGCTGGTGCGCCGGAAGCTCAAGCTGCTGGACGACCACCTGGCCGGGCGCGACTGGATTCTCGACAGCCGCTCGATCATCGACGCCTATGCCTTCCCGATGATCCGCTGGGCCGCGAAGCTGCTGCCCGAAGGCACCGGACCTTGGGCCAATGTCCAGGCCCTGCACGACCGCATCGCGGCGGACCCCGCCGTGCAACGTGTCCTGGCCCGCGAGGCGGGCGAATAAGGAGAGCATCATGCCCACCGGCATCCATCACGTCACCGGCATCACCCGCCGGGTGCAGGCCAATGTCGATTTCTATGCCGACTTCCTGGGCCTGCGACTGGTCAAGCGCACGGGCGGTTTCGAGGATGCCGAGCAGTTGCACCTGTTCTATGGCGATGCGCTCGGCTCGCCCGGCTCGCTCGTCACCTTCCTGGTGTGGGAAGACGGCGCGCCGGGCCGGGTGGGCCACGGCCAGGTCGCGGAGATTGCCCTGGCCGTGCCGCCCTACAGCATCGGCGAATGGCTGACCCGCGCCATGACCGCGCGCATCCCCGTCGAGGGCCCGGTGCGCGAACATGGCGAGACAGTGCTGCGGCTGAAGGACCCGGACGGGATCATCGTCAAGCTGGTGGGCCTGGACCTGCCGGCCGCCGCGCCCCTGCCCGATCCCATCGCCCCGACCCGGCTGCGGTCGGTGACGCTGCTGACCGAAAAGCCGACCGAGACCGCGGATTTCGTCGCCCGCTTCGGCTATCGCCCCGGCCCGGCCGAGGGCGCGGTGCGGCGGCTGGTCTCGGACCGGGACGCGATCGACATCCGCGACGCCACCGGCTTCTTTCCCGGCATCCCCGGCACCGGCATCCTCGATCACGTCGCCTTCCGCGCAGGCGACGCCGATGCGGTGCGGGCGATGCGGCAGGCGATGCAAGGCACCGATGTGACCCATGTGCACGACCGCAAGTATTTCCTGTCGCTCTATGTCCGCGAACCGGCGGGCACGCTGCTGGAATATGCCACCGACGCCCCCGGCTTCACCGTGGACGAGGCGCCGGAGGAGTTGGGCCGGACGCTGTTCGTGCCCCCCCATGACGCGGCGCGCGCCGAAGACCTGCGCGTGATCCTGCCGCAATTCGCTCTGCCGGGCGAGGAAAGGAGCCCGATGCGCAAGCTGCATTTCATCCACCGCTTCCACCGGCCGGAGAACCCCGATGGCAGCACCATCGTCCTGCTGCACGGCACCGGCGGCAATGAGACCGACCTGATGCCGCTGGCGCATCGGATCGCCCCGAATGCCACGCTGCTGGGCGTGCGCGGCCGCTCGACCGAGGAAGGCATCAACCGCTGGTTTCGCCGCTTCGACGCCGTGACCTACGACCAGGCCGACATCCGCGCCGAATCCGAGGCCTTTGCCGGCTTCATCGCCGAGGCGGCGCGGGTTTACGCGCTGGACCCGCAGGCGCTGACCTATCTGGGCTATTCGAACGGCGCCAACCTGCTGGGGGCGATGCTGCAACTGCATCCCGGGCTGATCCGCCGGGCGGTGCTGCTGCGCGGCATCCAGGTGCTGGAGGACCCGCCGGCGCTGGCGCCCGATGCGCTGACCGGCAGCCGGGCGCTGCTGCTTCACGGCGCGCACGACCCCTTCGGCCGCATGGCGCCGGCGCTGGAGCAGGCGCTGCGCGCCGCCGGCGCCGATCTGCAGGCCGAGACGCTTGCCGCCGGGCACGAGCTGTCGCCGCTGGACCTGGCGGCGGCCCAGGGCTGGCTGGCGCAGGACTGACCGGCCGGCGCGGGGATCCGTCCCGAGTGTTTCCAAAATCCGAACGCGGCTTTTCCATATGTCCGGCTTGCCGGAAAGCGTCGCCACCGCCAGATTGCGGGAACAAGGATTTGCGCCCGCGCTCGGGCACCATGAAAGCAAGGACAGATCAGATGACCAAACCGAATATCGCCATCATCGTCGGCTCGACCCGCGAGACGCGCTTTGCCGACAAGCCGGCCGCCTGGCTGCTGGAAAACGCGCAAAAGCGCGAGGACATGCGCTTCGAACTGGTGGACCTGCGCGACTATGACCTGCCGCTGTTCAACGAGGCTGCCTCGAACCTGTGGATGCCGTCCTCGGACCCGCGCGCGGTGAAATGGCAGCAGAAGCTGGCCGAGTTCGACGGCTATATCTTCCTGACCGCCGAATACAACCACTCGGTCACCGGCTCGCTGAAGAATGCGCTGGACCAGGCCTACAAGGAATGGAACCGCAAGCCGGCCGCGGCCATGGGCTATGGCGGCGTCGGCGCCGCCCGCGCCATCGAGCACCTGCGCGGCATCGCCGTCGAGCTGCAGATGGTGCCGCTGCGCAACGCCGTGCATCTGGGCGGCGGCGATTTCTTCAAGGTCTCGCCGCTGGGCGCCAATGGCCCGATGTCCGAGGTCGAGGGCAACCTGAAGCCCGCGCTCGACGCCATGCTGGACGAGCTGCACTGGTGGGCCGAGGCGACCATGGCGCAGCGCGCCAAGACCGCCTGATTCCCGAAGCCATGATTCTTGCAGGGGCGGCCGCCGTGCCGCCCCTTTGCATGTCCGCGGCGCCGCATGAACGAAAAGCGAATTATCGATCAATAAATCTTAAAATTGCGCATACCGATACGGCCTTGCCGAAATATTGCCGCGATTTATCAAATAATTATGTTTCAACTTGGCACAATCGCATATTAATTTTGTCCAATTTGCATGGTTTTTCTTGCGCGTCCGGCACATCTGCACCCATGCTGCGGTCGAATTTACCCCATGGATGAGGATGAAATGCCGACCACCTGGAACGCGCTGTATCTGGGCCGCATGGCCACCGCGATGGATCCGCACGAAGGCGACAACAATGCCGAGAACGCCGGATCGTCCTCCTATGTCGGCCGCACCTTCGGCAGCAGCACCGATCCGCTTTACGCTCACATCCAGTCGGTCGAGACGGTGGACCGCTACGGCCCCAACGACGGCCGCGGCCAGCCGGTGCTGAACCAGAACAATCGCCTGGGCACCGACCAGTTCCGCACCGACCTGGACGGCGACGGCACGCCCGAGACCTATGATTTCGACGCCGTCGCGACCTATAACGCCACCATCACCTTCGACGACGGCTCGACCCGCAGCGTGGCGGTGAACCTGTTCCAGAGCACGACGGGCGAGCTGTTCCTGGCGCCCTCGCAAAATGCGGCGACCAATGCGGTGCTGTCCGGCGCGCCCATCACCGCGATCCGGCTGAACTCGCTGGTGGCCAGCGGCAGCGAATCCGCCGGCCTGCTGACCGACCGGCCGCAGGTGGATTTCGTCTGCTTCGCCGCCGGCACGCTGATCCGCACCCCCGAGGGCGAGGTCGCGGTCGAGACGCTGGCGCCGGGGGCGCTGGTGCTGACCGCCGACCATGGCGCGCAGCCGATCCGCTGGGTCGGCCGGGCCGTGATCGACCTGACGCAGAACCCGCATCTGCGCCCGGTGCGCATCGCCAAGGGCGCGCTTGGCGACGGCTTGCCGCTGACGGATCTGCTGGTCTCGCCCCAGCACCGGGTGCTGGTCCGCTCGAAGATCGCGCAGCGTATGTTCGGCGCGGCCGAGGTGCTGGTCGCCGCCAAGCAACTGCTGTCGCTTCCGGGTATCGCGCTGGCGAGCGATCTGGATAGCGTGACCTATGTGCATTTCCTGTTCGACCGCCATCAGGTGGTCTGGTCGAACGGCGCGCAGACCGAGTCGCTGTTCACCGGCCCGCAGGCGCTGGAAAGCGTCGGCCCCGCGGCGCGGGCCGAGATCCTGGAGATCTTTCCCGCGCTTGCGGCGCAGGACGCGCCCGCCCCGGCCCGGCTGCTGGTCGGCGGCGCACCCGGCCGGCGCATGGCCGACCGGCACGCCCGCAACGGCATGGCGCTGCTGAGCTGAGCGCATGGAAAAGGCCGCCGGATCGCTCCGGCGGCCTTGTTACCTTCTGGCGGCGCTCTAGTCCAGCGGCCGCAGCCCGGCTTCGATCTGCGCCCGGCGCCCTTCCAGGAAGGGCGGCAGCGACAGGCTTTCGCCCAGGGTCTCCAGCGGCTCGTCCACGGCGAAGCCGGGCTCGTCGGTGGCGATCTCGAACAGGTTGCCGCCCGGCTCGCGGAAATAGAGCGAGCGGAAATAATAGCGCTCGACCTCGCCCGAACTCGGCACGCGCATCTGGTTCAGCCGCTCGGCCCATGCGTGGATCGTGGGCTTGTCCGGCACCCGGAAGGCGACGTGATGCACGCCGCCCGCGCCCTGGCGCGCCACCGGCAGGCCGGGCTGGACCGCGACGTGAAGCTCGGCCGCGGGGCCGCCCTCGCCCATCTCATAGACATGCACCGTGCCCTGCCCGTCCGGGCTGGCATAGTCGCGCGTCTTGCGCATGGCCATCACATGGGTCAGCACCATGTCGGTCGGCGCCAGGTCCGGCACCGAGATGGTGATCGGCCCCAGCCCGTGGATCTGGTGCTGCGCCGGAACCGGGCTTTTCGCCCAGGGCGCGGCGGCGATGCCGGGCGCATCCTCGGTCAGGCGGAAGCGCTGGCCCTCGGGGTCCTCGAAATCGAGGCTGGCGCGGCCGTCCAGCGTCGCGATCTCGGCCCGCGTCAACCCGGCATCGGCAAGCCGCCCGGCCCAGAAGTCGAAACTGTCCCGCGCGATGCGCAAGCCGGTGCGGCTGATCGAATGGGTGCCGCGCCGTTCCCGCGCCGCCGGCCAGTCGAAGAAGGTCAGGTCGGTGCCGGGCTGCGCCAGCCCGTCGGCGTAGAACAGGTGATAGGCGCTGGTGTCGTCTTGGTTCACGGTCTTCTTGACCAGGCGCAGGCCCAGCGTGTCGGTATAGAAGCGCCGGTTGCCGGGCGCGTCGGCGGTGATCGCCGTCAGGTGGTGTATTCCGGTGAGCTGCATGGTGCTCCTCCTTTCGTTGCAGCCAATATCGGCCCTGGCGCGCGTTTCCGCCACCGGACGGGTCGCGAACCTCGCGTTCGACCGGATCGAACGGTTGGGGCTTTCCGCCAGCCGGCCCGCGCCCTATCTTCATGCCATGCGCTATGACCTGAACGACCTCGAGACCTTCCTGACCGTGATGGAGCTTGGCACGGTGACCGCCGCCGCCGCGCGGCTGAACCTGTCGAAATCCGTGGTCAGCAAGCGGATCACCGACCTGGAGGCGACGCTGGGCGCGGCGCTGTTTCGCCGCAACGCCGGCCGCATCATCCCGACCGAGGCCGCGTCGCGCCTGGCCGAACGGCTGCGCCCGGCGCTGTCGGAACTGGTCGCGGCGGCGGAAAGCACCGCCTGGGACATGGACGGCGTGGCGCCGCTGCGTGGCAGCCTGTCCATCGCCGCGCCGATGAGCTTTGGCGTATTGCACCTGGGCCCGATCATCGCCAGCTTCGCCGAGGCGAACCCCGAGCTGGAGATCAGCGTCGATTACGACGACCGCACCCGCGACCTGGCGCGCGAGGGTTTCGACATCGGCATCCGCGTCGGCAAGATGCGCGACAAGGCGCTGATGCAGCGCAAGCTCTGCGAGGACGAAAGCATCGCCGTCGCCGCCCCGGCCTATCTGGACCGGATGGGCCGGCCGCGAACGCTGGCCGATCTGCGCGACCACCAGGGCATCGGCTACAGCCATGTCCCGAACAGCCAGCTCTGGCAGTTCCAGGAGCGCGACCGCTTCGTCTCGCCCATGATCGGCGGGCGGATCTCGCTGAACAATGGTGAGGCGATCCGCTGCATGGCGATCCAGGGCCTGGGCCTGGCCATCCTGCCCGGCTTCATCGTCGCCCCGGCGCTGGCCGATGGCACGCTGGAGCGCGTGCTGCCCGATTACCCCACCCGCCGGCTGCCCATCGTCGCCGTCTGGCCCCCCGTCTCGCCCATGCCGGCCAAGCTGCGGCGGTTCGTCGACCATCTGGCCGCCGCGCTGAAAACCCCGCCCTGGCAGGCGGAAATCAAGGAAACACCATGAAGGAGATCGGATTCCTGTCCTTTGGCCATTGGTCGGACGAACCGGCCGCCGCCACCCGCAGCGCCCAGGACACGCTGCTGCAATCCATCGACCTTGCCGTCGCGGCCGAGGAGCTGGGCGCGGATGGCGCCTATTTCCGCGTGCATCATTTCGCGCGCCAGCTCGCCTCGCCCTTCCCGCTGCTGGCGGCGGTCGGCGCGCGCACGAAAAGCATCGAGATCGGCACCGCCGTCATCGACATGCGCTATGAAAACCCGCTGTATATGGCCGAGGATGCCGGTGCCGCCGACCTGATTGCGCAGGGGCGGCTGCAACTGGGCATCTCGCGCGGCTCGCCCGAGCAGGTGATCGACGGCTGGAAATATTTCGGCTACCAGCCCGCCGAGGGCGAGAGCGACGCCGACATGGCGCGGCGCCATGCCGAGGTGTTCCTGAACCTGCTCGGAGGCAAGGGTTTCGCCCAGCCGAACCCGCGCCCGATGTTTCCGAACCCGCCGGGCCTTCTGCGGCTGGAACCGCACAGCCCGGACCTGCGCAGCCGCATCTGGTGGGGCGCGGCCTCGAACGCGACGGCGAAATGGGCGGCGCAGCTTGGCATGAACCTGCAAAGCTCGACGCTGAAGGACGACGAGAACGGCAAGCCCTTCCACGTCCAGCAGGCCGAACAGATCCGCATCTATCGCGAGGCTTGGAAGGAGGCGGGGCACGAAGGCACGCCGCGCGTCTCGGTCAGCCGCTCGATCTTTGCGCTGACCGACGAACGCGACTGGATGTATTTCGGCCGCGGCGGGAAAGAGGCCGACCAGATCGGCTTCATCGAGCAGACCCGCTCGATCTTCGGCCGCGGCTATACCGGAGAGCCGGAGCGGCTGATCGAGGAGCTGCGCAAGGACGAAGGCATCGCCGAGGCCGACACGCTGCTTCTGACCGTGCCGAACACGCTGGGCGTCGAATACAATGCCCATGTGATCGAGAATATCCTCAAGCACGTCGCCCCGGCGCTCGGCTGGCGCTGACGCGAGGCGCCGCCGGGGCTTCACAGCCCGGCGGCGCACGCTAAGCTGGCCCTGCGCGAACAGGAGACAGCGATGGCCGTTACAGAAGTCGCAGCCGAGGCCGTCCAGCACGGCGCGCATGGTGCCGATATCGGCCCGGTGGTGGTGCTGCTGGCGGCCGCCGTGATCGCGGTGCCGATCTTTCGCAAGGCGGGCCTGGGCTCGGTGCTGGGCTATCTGGCGGCGGGGCTGGCGGTCGGCCCCTTCGGCCTTGGCTTCTTTCACGACCCCGGCAGCATCATCGCCGTCGCCGAACTGGGCGTGGTGTTGTTTTTGTTCATCATAGGGCTGGAAATGCAGCCCTCGCGCCTGTGGGCGATGCGGGGCGAGATCTTCGGGCTGGGCCTGGCACAGGTGGCGCTGGCCATCGCGCTGCTGACCTGCGTCGGGCTGGCACTGGGTTTCCCGGTCGCGGCCAGCTTCGTTTCCGGCACCGGCTTCGTGCTGACCTCGACCGCCATCGTCATGCAGATGCTCGGCGAGCGAAACCAGATGGCGCTGCCCAAGGGCCGGCGCATCGTCTCGATCCTGCTGTTGGAAGACCTCGCCATCGTGCCGCTGCTGGCGCTGGTCGCTTTTCTGGCCCCCGGGGCCGAGACGGTGACGCTGGCGCAGCGGATCACCGGCATCGGCATCGGGCTCGCGTGCATCGCCGCGCTGGTGCTGGCCGGGCGCTATCTGCTGAACCCGATGTTCGGCTTGCTCGCGCGCTTCGGCGGGCGCGAGATCATGACCGCCGCCGCGCTGCTGGTCGTGCTGGGCGCGGCGCTGCTGATGCAATGGGGCGGGCTGTCGATGGCGATGGGGGCCTTCCTGGCCGGGGTGCTGCTGTCCGAATCCAGCTTTCGCCACCAGCTCGAAGCCGATATCGAGCCCTTCCGCGGCTTGCTGCTGGGCCTGTTCTTCCTGGGTGTCGGCATGGCGCTGGACCTTGACGTGATCGCGCGCAACTGGGCGCTGATCGCGATCTGCGTGCCGGCCTATATGGTCCTGAAGATGCTGGTGATCTATGCCGTGGCGCGGCTGTTTCGCACCGGCCATGCCGAGGCGCTGGAACGCGCCGTGCTGATGGCGCAGGCGGCGAGTTCGCCTTCGTGCTCTATGCCACCGCCATGCAGTTCGGCATCATCGACGGCCAGGAAAACGCCACGCTGACCGCCATCGTCATCGTCTCGATGGTGCTGACGCCCCTGATGATCATCCTGCACGACCGGCTGATGCCGAAGCCCGTGCCCTCGCTCTACGGGGTCGAGGCGGCGGACGGGCTGAATGCGCGGGTGCTGATGATCGGTTTCGGCCGCATGGGCCAGATCGTCAGCCAGCCGCTGATCGCGCGCGGCCATTCGATCTCGATCATCGAAAGCGACCCGCAGACCATCCGCGACGCCGACGAATTCGGCTTCAAGATCTGGTATGGCGACGGCGCGCGGCTGGACGTGCTGCATGCCGCCGGCGCGGGCGAGGCCAGCCTGATCCTCGCCCTGCCCGGCGACCGGCACGCCACCACCCGCATCGTCGAGCTGGTGAAGCAGGAATTCCCCTTGGTGCCGGTGATCGCCCGCGCCTTCGACCGCGAGCATGCGATGGAACTGGTGCATGCCGGCGCCGATTTCCAGCTGCGCGAGACGCTGGAAAGCGGCTTCGCCATCGGCCGCGAGGCGCTGATGCAGCTTGGCGACAGCGAGGAAGCGGCCGAGGAGCTGATGGCCGAGATCCGCGAGCGCGACGCCCAACGCTTTGCCATGGAGGTCGCGGGCGGGCTTTTCGCCGGCCGCGACCTGCTGCTGAGCAACCGCTAGCCGCGCAGGCTGGCGACCGCCGGCTGGCGATAGGCGATAAAGGCCGGCAGCGCCGCCAGCACCGCGCCGACGCCCAGCAGCAGCGCGAAGGCCCCCGCGTCGCCGGCCGCCCATTCCACCGGCAGGTCGAACCCCTGCCGGGCCGCGACCAGGCGCGACAGCTGCACCGCCGCCAGCCAGCCGGCGGCATGGCCCAGCAGGATGCCCGCCGCCAGCAGCACCAGCATCTGCGACCAGACCAGCACGAAGATCGCGCCGCGCGGGGCGCCAAAGGCGCGCAGCGCCGCGACCTGGCGCCGGCGCTGGCCGACATGGATCACCGTCACCATGACCAGCGCCACCGCGACCAGCGCCTGCGCGCCGATGGCCACCGCCGCCAGCACCTGCCGCGCGTCGCCCATCAGCCCGTAAAGCCCGGTCAGCACCTCGGCCGGGAACACCGCCAGCGTATCCGGGCGGGCGCGGTATTCCTGGCGCAGCTTGTAGGCGTCGGCGATGCTGGCGGGCTTGACCAGCACCGCCGGCAGCCCCGGCGTCTCGGCCCCATGCCAGCTCTCGTCCAGCGGCGCCGAGGGATCGGCATGCGCATGGTCGTGGTCGTCGTGGCCGGGCTGCGCGTCGTGGTCGTGCCCATGCCCGCCGGCCATGCCATGCACCGCCCAGACCGCGCGGATCGGCACCAGGATGGCGCGGTCCCAGGCCGTGCCGGTGGGCTGCAAGCGGCCGACGACGCGATAGGCGACATCCTCATGCGCCGCGCCGCCATGCGAGACGGCACCATGCGAGGGGGTGATGCGGGCGCCGATCTGCAAGGGCACGCGGGCGCCGACCACGGCCTCGCCCTGGTTCACGAACATGCGGCCGCCGGCAAAGGCGGGCACCATTTCCTCGACCAGCCGGGTGGTGGTGCCGACCAGGGGAATATCGCCGTAATAGTCGCCGAAACCCACCGGAGCCGCCCAGGCCACGCGCGGGTCGGCTTCCAGTTCGGCCAACACCTCGCCCGGCATCAAGGGCAGCGCCGCCGCTTGCAGGAAGACGGTGGACAGCGCCAGCTGCGTCTCGCTGCCCGGCGCGCCGATCACCAGATCGAAGGCCGAGGCGGCCCGGGCGCTGCCCAGCCGCAGGGCGCGTTCCTGCAGGGTGACGCCGGTGCCCAGGGCCACGGCCAGCGCCACCAGCGCCACCATGACCAGCGCGCCCGGCCAGATCCGCCGCAGGTCGGCCCAGATGAAGCGGCCCATCACGCGGCCTCGGCCAGGTCGGCGGCCACGACGCTGCCCCGCGCCAGCGCGATGCGGCGCGGCAGGCGCTGGATCAGCGCCGGGTCGTGGGTGACGACGATCAGCGTCGCGCCGCTGTCGCGCGCCAAGCCGATCAGCAGCCCGGCGATGAGTTCGCCGGTGGCGGCGTCGAGGCTGGCGGTCGGCTCATCCGCGACGATGATGCCCGGGCGGCGCAGCAGGGCGCGCGCGATGGCCACGCGCTGCATCTCGCCGCGCGACAGGGTCTCGATGCGCTGGCGCGGCCGGTCCAGCCCCATGCCGGCCAGCAATTCGGCGGCGCGTGCGACCAGCGCCCGGTCGGCGGCCCGCGCCATGCGCGCCGGCAGAAGCACGTTGTCCAGCGCCGAAAGGCCCGGGAACAGGTGGAAATCCTGCATCACCAGCCCGACATGCGCGCCGCGCCAGCGGTCGCGCGCGCCTTCGGACAGGGCGGCGATGTCGGTCCCGCCCCAGCGCACGGTGCCGCGCGCGGGCCGTTCCAGCCCGGTCAGGACATTGACCAGCGTCGATTTCCCCGAACCCGACGGCCCGGCCACCGCGACCATGGCGCCGGCGGCGATGCGCAGATCCGGCACCGCCAGCGCCGGGCTGCCGAGGCCGGGAAACCGCACCTCGACCCCCGACATGTGCAAGGCGGGCGCGGTCATGCGACGTCGAAGCGCGCGCCGCGCAGCCGCAGCTGGCTGACGAATCCGGTCTCGGGATCGGTCCAGGAGCCGCGCTCCAGCACGCCCCGCGCCTCGATCCGCTGGTTCGGCGGCGTGAAAGTGCGCTTGCGGTCCAGATAGACCACCAGGATATTGTCCGGCCAATCCGCGTCGGTCGAGCAGAACGGGCACAGCGCCATCGGGATCTCGGTCAGGACGAAGAATTGCGCCTCGGCCTTCAGCGGCGGCGCCATGAAGCCCTGCATGCGGATGGGCTGCCCGGTCAGCGCCTTGACCTTGTCGGAATAGACCAGCCCCAGCGCGCTGAACGAGGCGTAAAGCTCATCGAAGCTCAGCGTGGCGGGCGCGGCATGGGCGGGCCGCAAGAGCGACAGCGACAGGCCGCCGGCGAGGCAGGCCCTGCGGGAAAGCGGATAGGTCATGCGTGACCCCTTCTCATTGGTGGCTGGCCTGCCCCCGCGGGGACAGGCCGAAAGGCGTCAGTTCTGCGCCGCCTGCTGCTTTTGCACCGTGCCCAGGGCAAAGGCGTCGGCCAGGACCTTGTAGACGTCGGATTGCTCCATGTAGCCCTTGAAGGCCTCGGCGCCCGGGCCGGTCGCCTGCAGCACGATGTCGTCGACGGCATGGACCGCGGTGTCGTTCTCGCGCGGCAGGTTGCCCTGGCGCAGCACGGCGCCGGGCACGTCCTTGTAGGCCTCGTTCGCGACATAGACGCCGTCCTGCGCCTGGATCGCCGGCGTGAACGGGTTGTCGAGCTTGGGCCCGAAGGTCTCGTAGTAATCCGGGTAGTTCGAGGCGAAGATCGCCAGCGGGTGCTTGACGTCAACGCTGTCCGGATAGCCGTCCCGGTCGGCGTCGGCATAGTCGGGGAAGCCCGCGTCGTCATAGACCTTGACCCGCTCGCGCATGTCGGCGTCGGGCGCAGTCGAGCGGTCGAAGGTGCCGATCAGCGACACGCCATGGGTATGGTCGCCCGTCACCACGACCAGCGTGTCCGGGTTCTTGGCGGCAAAGTCGCGGGCCAGCGCCACGGCCTGGTCCAGCTCGATGGTTTCGACCACGGCGCGGTCCCAGTCCAGCGGATGCGACATCTTGTCGATGCTGGCGCCCTCGACCATCAGGAAGAAGCCCTCGGGGTTCTTCGACAGCTGGTCCAGCGCCGCCTGGGTCATGTCGACCAGGCCCGGCTGGTCGGGGAACTTCTCGACCGTGCCCTTCTTCAGCTGGTTGCGGTCCAGCCAGGTGTCCATGTTGCCGGTGTGGAACAGGCCCAGGATCTTGCCGCTGTTGCTGCCGGCGGCGGCCTTCAGCTCGGCGCCGGTCGAGGCCACGGCATAGCCGGCGTCGCGGAACATCTGGACGTAATCCTTGTCGTCCTTGCGCTTGGAGCCCGGCACGTCGGATTTCAGGAAATAGGCCGAGCCGCCGCCCAGGATCACCTCGGGCTGCACGTCGTGGATCATGCCGACGATATCCTCCTTGTCGCCGCGCTTGCGGGTATGGGCGACAAGGGCGGCCGGGGTCGCGTCCTCCAGCTCGGCGGTCGAGACGATGCCGATGGACTTGTCCGTGGTGCGGCGCAGCGCCTCGGCGATGGTCTCGACGCGCGGGTCGTCCTGGCTGTCGGGCGTGCGGTCGGCATAGACGCCAAGCGCGTTCACGCGGGCCTTGTGACCGGTCATATAGGCCGACATGGTATTGGCCGAGTCGGTGGCGATGGAATGGGTCGACGAGGTGCCGATGAAGGCCATGTGGTCCAGGTCGTCCATCGCCAGCCGGCCATTGGCCTTGCCGCCGGTCATGCCCTTGGACATGATCCGCGCCGCGGTGCGATGCGCGACCGAAAGCCCGTCGCCGACGATGAAGATCACGTTCCTGGCCTTGGGCGCGGTCGCGGTGCCATAGACCTCCCAGGTGGCGCTGCGGCTCTGGTCGCCGGCCTTGACCTCGACGGTATAGCGGCCCGGCTCGGCCAGGGTGACGCCGCGCAGGATCAGGGCCGAGCCCATGACGGCGCCGTCCTCGTCCTTTTCCTCGGCGACATATTCGGCCGGCTTGCCGAAGGCTTCCGCATAGGGCTTGCCATTGACCAGCACCGAGACCGCATCCTGGGGCGCGACGCCCTCCAGCTCGACCTTGAAGTCGAAGGGCGAGCCGGCCAGGATCGTCGCCCGGTCCAGCGGATAGATTTCCGCAGCCGTGGCCGACAGGGCGAAGCCGGTCAGCATGGTGCTGGCCGCAAGGGCGGCAGAGAGTTTGCGCATGGATGCCTCGTTCTGAATTGGGTCGGGCTTCAAAGCCCCACGCGGGCTGCCTTAGGCGGTTCAGGTGACGAGGATACGGCGGGACGGTGACGGCTGTGTGACGATTGCTCAGGCGCGAAAGATCTCGATCAGCCACAGGTCCGGCGCGGGGGTCAGCGGCAGCGCCGCCTCGGGCCCGTCGCAAAGCACCGCGTCGTGCGGCGCCAGCGCCAGCGTCTCGCCGGCGAATTCCAGCGTGGCATGGTCGGTCGCAAGCCACAGCCGCCAGTCGGGCACCGGGCTTGGGGCCGGGGATGCGTCCAGCGCCACCAGCCGATGCCGGAAGGCGCCGCGCCGGGTCATCACGTTCAGGTCGGTGATCGGCCCGTCGATCAGCCGCGCCGCGCTTGGCACGTCGGCGGGAAAGGCCAAGGGCTCGGACCGCGGCGTCAGCCGGTGCAGCCCCTCCCCTTGCACCTGCAGCGCGATGCCCGCGCCGGTCAGCACGGCAAGCGTCCGGTCGATGCCGGGAAACAGCGAGAAGTCGCCGTCCTCGGTCACGCCGGCCATGCTGACGCGCCAGCCGAAATCGGCAAGGCCGGCGCCCTCGGGGTGGACGGCGACCTCGACGGTTTCGCCGCGGCCGTTCTTCCAGGGCATGCGGCGGTGGTCGGGGGTGCGCAGGATGCGATGGCTCATGGCTGTTTCCCCGGCTCGGCCGGGCCTCCTTCGGTTGCGGCCCAGCGATAGCCGACGCCGGGCTCGGTCAGGATCAGTTCCGGCCGCGCCGGGTCGCGTTCCAGCTTCTGGCGCAGCTGGCCGATGAAGACCCGCAGATAGGGCACGTCGTCGACATGCGCCGGGCCCCAGACCAGCTGCAACAGCTTGTGATGCGTCATCACCCGACCGGCATTGCCGACCAGCGCCGCCAGCAGGTCGAATTCCTTGGGCGTCAGCCGCAGCACCTCGCCGTCGCGGCTGACCTGATGCGCGGCCAGGTCGATGACCAGCCCGCCCTGGCGCACCTGCTCGCTGCGGGCGGCGCGGCGCGGGCGCAGGCTGGCGCGCAGCCGGGCCAGAAGCTCGCCGATGCCGAAGGGCTTGGCCACGAAATCGTCGGCGCCGAGGTCCAGCGCCATGATCTTTTCCATCTCCTGGTCATGGGCCGAAAGCACGATCACCGGCATGTCCGAGCGCAGGCGCAGCCGCTCGATCACCTCCTTGCCGTTCATGTCGGGCAGGCCCAGGTCCAGGATCATCAGGTCGGGCTCCTGCGCCACGGCCTGGGCCAGCGCCTCGGCGCCATTGCCGGCCAGGCAGGTGTCGTAACCGGCCGCGACCAGGGCATGGCCCAGGAAGCGCTGGATCTGCGGCTCATCGTCGACGATCAGGATCAGGCGGCGGTCCCCCATGGCCGGCCTCAGGCGCGGGGCTTCGGGATCGGCAGGCGGATCGCCAGCGCCGCCCCGCCGGAACTGCCGCGCTGCGCCGTCATCCGCCCGCCAAGCGCCCGGGTGATGCCCTTGCAGATCGGCAGGCCCAGTCCGGCGCCGGGCGGCGCGCCCACCGCCTCGTCCGAGGCCAGCCATTCCGCGATGGCCGGCGGCAGGCCGCGGCCGCTGTCCAGCACGGTCAGCACCAGCTCCTGCCCCTCGACCGCGCCGGTGACGCGGATCGGGCCCTGCGAATATTTCACCGCATTCTCGACCAGGTTGAAGATCGCCTGCTCCAGCAGCCCGGCCTCGGCGCGGATCATCGGCAGGGCGGCGGCCTCGGTCGCGATCCGCGCCTTGGGCCAGCTGCGCCGGGCCCGCGCCACCGCCGCCTGCATGGCGTCGCCGGCATCGACCCAGGCCATCTGCGCGGCGATGCCGGCTTGCAGCCGGGTCAGTTGCAGCAGCTTTTCGACATAGCGCGCCAGGCGGCCGGTCTCTTCCTCGATGGCGGCCAGCAGGTCGGCCTGCGCCGCCGGCGGCAGGGTCGCGCCCAGTTCGCGCAGCGTCGTCACCGCGCCGAGGATGGTCGCCAGCGGCGTCCGCAGGTCATGCGACAGCGAGGCAAGCAGCGCGGCGCGGGTCTCCTCGGAGACGGCGCGGCGGCGCTCGGCCTCGGCGGCCTCGGCCAGGGCCAGCCGCTGCAACGCCTGTTCGGACTGGCGCAGCACGACCTCGATCCCCGTCTCGCGCCACTCGCGGTCGCGGCGGTCGGGGTCCAGCCGGGCATGGCCCAGCACCGTGCCGCCGCCATCGGCATGCAGGGGATAGAAGCTCAGCCGCGAGCCAGCCCAGCCCCGCGCGGCGGCGAATTCGGCGCGGCGGCGGCGAAAGGCGATGTCGGCGGCGTCCAGATCGCTTGCCACCGGCGCATAGCCCTGCGGCAGCGCCGCAAGCAGGCGCAGCCCGTCCTGCTCGGGCACCAGCGCCACCGCGGGGCCCTGCGCCAGCTCGTGCAGGTGGCGCAGCGCGATGCGGGCCACGTCCTCGGCGCTGGCGGCGCCGGCCAGGTCGCCGCTGACCCGCGACACCACCTCCAGCGCGGCGGCCCGGCCCTTGGCGGCATCGACCTGCTCGCGCAAGCGCCCGGCCAGAAGCCCGGTCAGGCTGGCGGCCAGCAGGAACACCGCCAGCGTGATCAGATCCTGCGGCTGGGCGATATGCAGGGTGAAATGCGGCTCGACGAACAGGAAGTTGAAGGCGGCGATGGCCCCCACCGCGCTGGCGATCCCGACCCAGAAGCCGAAGGCCGCCGCGCTGATCAGCACCGCGGTCAGGAACAGCAGGATCGAGACATTCTCGGGCAGAAGCTCGTGCAGCCGATCCGCCGCCAGCGTCACCAGCGCCAGCAGCAGCGCCGCGCCCAGGAAGCCTCCGAAGCGGGGCATGGTGCTCCAGCGGCGGTCGTCGGGCGGCAGGCGCGAGGGTTCGAAACGGTCCATATCCCGGATCTGGCGCGATGGCGCCGGCCTTGTCCATGGTCTTTACGATTTCCTTACACCCGTTAACGGAATCCCTGTCGATCCCTTATGCGCGCCCGGCGCAATCTGCCCGCTCGGGCCGGCGCGATTCCGGCGCAGGGGAATGAATACATGGCAAGTCTGGATACCCATATGTCCGACACCCAGCCGCGCCGCGCGGGACTGCTGTCGCTGTCCCTGGCCGCGATCGGGGTCGTCTATGGCGACATCGGCACCTCGCCGCTTTACGCCTTCCGCGAGGCGATGCATGCCGCCGGCGCTACCCATGGCCAGGTGCTGCGCGAGGACGTGCTGGGGGTGCTGTCGCTGATCGTCTGGGCGCTGGTGCTGATCGTGACGGTGAAATACGTCCTGATCCTCTTGCGCGCCGACAACCAGGGCGAGGGCGGCACGCTGTCGCTGCTGGCCTTGGCGCAGCGCGCCATGGGGCGCCCGAACCGGGTGGTGCTGGTCCTGGGCATGATCGGGGCGGCGCTGTTTTACGGCGACGCGGCGATCACCCCGGCGATCTCGGTCCTGTCGGCCATCGAGGGGATGAAGCTCGTCACCCCGCAGGTCGATCCCTATATCGAGCCCATCGCCATCGCCATCATCATCGCCCTGTTCCTGGTCCAGAACCGCGGCACCGAGGCGGTTGCCCGCTTCTTCGGCCCGATCACGCTGATCTGGTTCATGGTCATGGCGGCGGGCGGCATCCACTGGACCCTGCAAGACCCCGAGGTGCTGGCGGCACTAAACCCGATCCATGCCCTGCGCTTCCTGCTGGAAAACGGCCGGCTCGGCCTTGTCGTCCTGGGCGCGGTCTTCCTGGCGGTGACCGGGGCCGAGGCGCTTTATGCCGACATGGGCCATTTCGGCCGCAAGCCGATCCAGATGGCCTGGCTGTTCGTGGCCTTCCCGGCGCTGCTGCTGACCTATTTCGGCCAGGGCGCGCTGCTGCTGTCGCGGCCCGAGGCGATGGAGAACCCGTTCTTCCTGATGTTCCCCGACTGGGCGCTGCTGCCGGTCGTGATCCTGGCCACCATGGCCACGATCATCGCCAGCCAGGCCGTCATCACCGGCGCCTATTCGCTGACCCAGCAGGCGGTGCAGCTGCGCATGCTGCCGCGCATGAAGATCCGCCACACCTCGGACGAGCACCAGGGCCAGATCTACATGCCCGGCGTCAACCGCTGGCTGATGCTGGCGGTGCTGGCGCTGGTGATGATCTTCGGCTCGTCCTCGAGCCTCGCTTCGGCCTATGGCATCAGCGTGACTGGGACCATGGTCGTGACCGCGCTGCTGGCGATGATCGTGATCTGGAAGCATTGGAAGCTGCCCCTGTGGCTGGCCGTGGCGATCATGCTGCCCTTCCTGGTGCTGGACCTGACCTTCCTGGGCGCCAACCTGATGAAGCTGCACGAGGGCGGCTATGTCCCCTTGGGCATCGCCGGCGCCATGCTGCTGACCATGGCCAGCTGGATGCGCGGCACCGCCATCGTGCTGGCCAAGGATCGCGAGGCCGAGCTGCCGCTGGGCGCGCTGCTGGCGCAGATCGAGAAATCCGACCGCATCGCCCCGGTGCCCGGGACGGCGGTGTTCCTGACCTCGACGCCGGATCTGGCGCCCTCGGCCCTGCTGCACAGCCTCAAGCACTTCAAGTCGCTGCACGAGCAGAACGTGATCCTGACCATCACCACCGCCGAGGTGCCGCGCGTGGACCCGGCCGAGCGGGTGCGGATCGAGGACATCAACGACCGCTTCCGCCGCGTCTGGCTCATCTACGGCTATGCCGAAGAGCCGGACGTGCCGCAGGCGCTGGTGCAATGCCGCAAGCAGGGCTGGAAGTTCGACATCATGGCGACCTCGTTCATCCTGTCGCGGCGGCGGCTGCGGATCTCGACCCGCTCGCGCATGCCGAGCTGGCAGGGCAAGCTCTATATCGCGCTGTCGCGCAATGCCGCCGCCGCTTCGGACTATTTCCGCATCCCGGCGGGCCGGGTGGTCGAGATCGGGGCGCAGATGAACATCTAGGGCGCGGCCTCTATCCGGGCCAGGGCCGCGCCGAAGGCCAGGGAGGCGCCCTCCTCGGCCAGCCGCTTGAGCCTGCCGGCACGATGCGCCTCGACGCGGATCTCCATCTTCATCGCCTCGATGACGGCGACGACCTGGCCAGGTTCCACCGCGGCGCCGTCCTCGACCTGCCACAGCGTCAGGGTGCCGGGGACCGGGGCGGTCAGCAGGGCCTCGTCCGCCTCGGGCGCGGCTTGCGGGGCCGCCGTGCCCTGCGGCATCTGCGCCAGCAGGTTGCCGGGCAGGCCCAGCTCATGCCGCTTGCCGTCGATCTCGATGGCGACGCGCAGCAGCGGCGCAGCGGGCGCCGGCGCGACGCGGGCATGGGGCGCGACCGTCTCGGCCAGCGCCGCGGCGAAATCGGTCTCGATCCAGCGGGTATGGACGCGGAAATCGCCGTTCTCGGCGCGGAAATCCGGCGCCGCGACCACCGTGCGATGGAAGGGCAGCACCGAGGCGACGCCCTCGATGCGGAATTCGCGCAAGGCGCGCGCGGCGCGTTGCAGGGCCTCGGTGCGGGTGGCGCCGGTGACGATCAGCTTTGCCATCAGCGAATCGAAGCTGCCCGGCACCACCGAGCCTTGGGCCACGCCGCTGTCCAGCCGGATGCCCGGCCCCGAGGGCGCGTCAAAGACCTCGACCGGTCCGGGCGTGGGCAGGAAGCCGCGCGCGGGGTCCTCGGCATTGATGCGGAACTCGATGGCATGGCC
Source organism: Paracoccus sp. DMF (assembly GCF_004407025.1). Classification (NCBI taxonomy): domain Bacteria; kingdom Pseudomonadati; phylum Pseudomonadota; class Alphaproteobacteria; order Rhodobacterales; family Paracoccaceae; genus Paracoccus; species Paracoccus sp. DMF. Next base: position 35,262 of record NZ_SOKV02000017.1, on the reverse strand, counting down.
GCGCGGCTCGGGCACCGTCTCGTCGGCCAGCCTTGCGCCTTGCGCTACGCGGATCATGCCGCGCACCAGGTCGATGCCGGTGGTCTGCTCGGTCACCGGATGCTCGACCTGCAGCCGGGTGTTCACCTCCAGAAACGAGATCGTGCCATTGGCCGAGAGCAGGTATTCCACCGTCCCCGCCCCCGAATAGCCGGCACGGGCGCAGATGGCGCGGGCCGAGGCGTGGATACGGGCGCGCTGCTCGTCGCTGAGGAAGGGCGCCGGCGCCTCCTCGACCAGCTTCTGGTTGCGGCGTTGCAGGGAACAGTCGCGGGTGCCGATGACCTTGACGGTGCCGTGCTTGTCGGCCAGCACCTGCGCCTCGACATGGCGCGGGCGGTCAAGGAATTGCTCGATGAAGCATTCGCCGCGGCCGAAGGCGGTCCGCGCCTCGCGGGTGGCGGATTGGAACAGCTCCTCGACCTCTTCCAGGCGCCAGGCGACCTTCATGCCGCGGCCGCCGCCGCCGAAAGCGGCCTTGATGGCGATGGGCAGGCCGTGCTGCTTGGCGAAAGCCAGCGCCTCGGCCGGGGTTCCGACCGGGCCCGGGGTGCCGGCGACCAGCGGCGCGCCGACGGTTTCGGCAATGCGGCGAGCCTCGATCTTGTCGCCGAGCGCCTCGATCACCTTCGGGTCGGGGCCGATCCAGATCAGCCCGGCATCCTGCACGGCCTGCGCGAATTCGGCGCGTTCCGACAGGAAGCCATAGCCGGGATGGATGGCATCGGCGCCCGCCTTGCGGGCGATGGCGATGATCTTGCCGGCGTCGAGATAGGTGTCCGAGGGCTTCTCGCCCCCCAACGCATGCGCCTGGTCGGCCATGCGGACGAAGATCGCGTCACGGTCGGCATCGGCATAGACGGCGACGCTTTCGATGCCCTCGTCGCGGCAGGCGCGGATCACGCGCACGGCGATCTCGCCGCGATTGGCGATCAGCAGGCGGTTGATTGGCCGGGTCGGGCCGGTGGCAAAAAGCGTCATGCGGGCCTCCGTGGCGTGATCGGGGCGAAGTCGTGGGCGGCGGTGAAGCGGATGCGGGCGCCGGGCGGGATCTGGCCGGCGAGGTCCAGCGCCTCGGGGCGCAGCGTGGCGATGACCGGATAGCCGCCGGTCAGCGGATGATCGGCCAGGAACAGCACCGGCTGGCCGGAATGCGGGATCTGGACGGCGCCGGTCTCGGTGCCTTCCGAGGGCAGTTCGGTCGCGTCCTCGCGCGTCACCGGCGCGCCGTGCAGGCGGATGCCCACGCGCGAGCTTTGCGGCGTCACCAGCCATTTCTGCGCCAGGAAATGCCGGACCATCTCGGGCGTGAACCAATCCGTGCGCGGGCCGAGAGTCACCGGCAGCTCGACCAGCTCGCCGGGTTTCGGCAGCGGCGGTTCGGGCTCGGGCGCGGCGACGGCGACGGCGGGACGGTTCGCACCGGCAACCACGACGCCCGCCGTAATCGGCTCGGGCCCGACATGGGCCAGCGTGTCGGTCGCGGCCGAGCCCAGGACCGGCGCGACCCGGAAGCCGCCGCGCAGGGCGAGATAGCTGCGCATGCCCGCGCCGGGCGGGTCGATGGCGATCTCGTCGCCCGCATCCACGGCGAAAGCCGCACCGCGCGGGATGAGGTGACCGGCGACGCTGGCCTGCGCCGCGCCGGTCAGCGCCAGCGTCATCGGTTGGTCGGCTTGCAGGCGGACGGGGCCCAGGGTGATCTCCAGCACCGGCGCGTCCGAGGGGTTGCCGACGGCGCGATTGGCCCGGCGCAGCGCCCCCATGTCCAGCGCGCCCGAGGCCGAGACCCCCTGCCCGCCCTGCCCCGGCCGCCCCTCGTCCTGAAAGACGATGGGAAAGGCGGTGGACAGCACGCGCAGGCCGTGCCGAGGCTGCGGCTGCGGGATGGCGGCCGAGGCGTGGACCTTGGCCCTGCGCGCGACGAAACGGCAGCGCAGGCCGGGGCGCAGCAGCGCCGGCGGGTCGCGGGACAGGTCCCACATCGGCACCGCGGTGCGGCCGATCAGCTGCCAGCCGCCCGGCGTCTCCTGCGGATAGACGCCGCAGAAGCGCCCGGCCAGCGCCACCGAGCCGGCCGGGATGCGGGTGCGCGGCGCCGGGCGGCGCGGCAGGTCGAAGCGCGGATCGTCGCAGGTCATATAGGCAAAGCCCGGCGCGAAGCCGCAAAAGGCCACCTGCCAGGTGGCCGCCTGGTGGGCGGCGACCACCTCGGCCTCGGTCTGGCCCATATGGGCGGCGACATCGGCCAGATCCTCGCCGTCATAGGTCACGGGCAGTTCGACGGTTTCGCCGGCACGCGCCTTGGGCGGCGTGCCGGGCGCCGGCTGGCGGGCCAGGACCGCGCCGGCCAGCCGGCCATCGGCGGCGGTGCCGGGCGCGGTGCGGATCATCAGCGTGCGGGCGGCCGGGACGATCTCGGAGACGCCCGGCACCGGATCGGCCAGCAGCGCATCGAACAGCGCCAGCGTCTGGTCGAGGTCGTCCAGTTCCGCCAGCAGGGTGCGGGGGCCGATGGGCAGGAAGCGCATGGTCACGCCTGCCAATGCGTGTCGGGCACGTCGGTGATGAACATATGCCCCGGCGCATGGGTGATGGCGAAGGGCGGCCTCGACGTCATCAGCACCGCCTGCGGGGTCACGCCGCAGGCCCAGAACACCGGCACCTCGCCCGGCCGGATCGGCACCGGATCGCCGAAATCGGGGCGCATGAGGTCGGCGATGCCCAGGGCCTCGGGCGCGCCGACATGCACCGGGGCGCCGTGGACCGCCGGCGTGCGGCCCGAGATCGTCACCGCCTCGGCCACCCGTCCCGCCGGGATCGGCCGCATCGAGACGACCAGCTTGCCATGCAGCCGCCCCGCCGGCCGGCAATCGCGGGCGGTCAGGAACATCGGCACGTTGCAGCCTTGGGCAATGTGCCGCATCTCGATCCCGGCCTGCTGCAGGGGCGCCTCGAAGGTAAACGAGCAGCCGATCAGGAAACTCACCAGGTCGGGATGCTCGGCCCAGGCGGCGGTGGCATCAGGGGTCTCCTCGGCCAGCACGCCGTCGCGCCAGATGCGATATAGCGGAATGTCGGTCCTCAGGTCGGCCTCCGGCGCCAGCGCGGTGCGGGGACTGCCGGGGTCGGTTACGTCCAGCACCGGGCAGGGCTTGGGGTTGCGCTGCGCGAAAAGCAGGAAGTCCCAGGCCCAGTCCCGGGGCAGCGCGATCAGGTTGCATTGCGTGAACCCTGGCGCCAGCCCCGCCGTGGGGCGCGGGGCGCCGTTGCGGCAGGCCAGCCGGGCGGCGCGGGCCGTGGCGATGTCGGGGATCATGCGGCCGCCCCCGCGAAAGCAGCAATGGTCACGCCGCCCGCCAGCAGCACCGCGCGGATGCGGGCGGCCATGGCGACGGCGCCGGGGCTGTCGCCATGTACGCAGATGCTGTCGGCCCGCAGACGCAGCACCGAGCCGTCCGCCGCCTCGATCTCGCCCTCGGTCGCCAGGCGCAGCATGCGGGCGGCGATGGCCTCGGGATCGTGCAGCAGCGCGCCCGGATCGCGGCGCGAGACCAGCTGGCCGTCGGGACGATAGCCGCGGTCGGCGAAGGCCTCGGCGATGGTGGGCAGGCCGGCCTCGGCCGCCTGGGCCAGGATCTGCGACCCGGCCAGGCCCATCAGCGCGAGCGCGGGATCGACGGCGCGGATGCCCTCGATCACCGCCGCGCCCTGCTTCGGGTCCACGGCGATGGTGTTGTAGAGCGCGCCATGCGGCTTGACGTAGGAGACGCGGGTGCCGGCGCTGGCGCAGATGCCCTGCAGCGCGCCGATCTGATAGATCACGTCCGCGACCAGTTCGGCATGGCTCACCTCCATCGGCCGGCGGCCGAAGCCCACCCGGTCGGGATAGGAGACATGCGCGCCGATGGCGACGCCGCGCGCCGCCGCCTCGCGCACCGTGGCCAGCATGGTCAGCGGGTCGCCGGCGTGAAAGCCGCAGGCGAGATTGGCCGAGCTGACGATGCCCAGCATCGCGGCATCGTCGCCCATGCTCCAGGCGCCATAGCCTTCGCCCAAGTCGCTGTTCAGGTCGATCTTCATCCCGATTCCTCCGACTGCGGCCGCTTTGCGATCCCTGTGGTTGTCGATCAATTCGCAGATGATTCCCATGGCAAAATCTGCGCTTGCCGGACCGCGCGGGCTTGTCACCGGGTCGTCGATGCGACAATTACGCGCATCAGCTGCCCATTTGCAGGGCAGATCGGAAAAGGGGCGCGATGACGAAACCGGCCGGGACCATGCTGCACCGGATCGCCCTGGCGCTGGGGCCGGCGATCGCCCCCGGCTCGCCGCGCGAGGCGCTGCGGGCGGGAATCGGCGCGCTGGTCGGGCTGGGGATCTCGGGGCTGCTCCTGCTGTCGCCCTCGGCCGACCTGCGGCTGGGGCTCTACATGATCGCGCCCTTCGGGGCGACCTCGGTGCTGGTCTTTGCGGTGCCGAACAGCCCGCTGGCGCAGCCCTGGTCGGCGGTGGTCGGCAATGGCGCCGCGGCGGCCATCGGCGTCCTAGCCTGCCTGCTGGTGCCCGACCCGGGCTGGCGCATCGCGCTGGCGGTCGGCGCGACCATCGCCGCCATGGTGCCGCTGCGCGCGGTGCATCCGCCGGCGGGCGCCGTGGCGATGACCGCCGCCATGAACCCCGAGGCGGTGCGCGAGCTGGGCTTCCGCTTCGTGCTGGCGCCGGTCATGGCCGGCACCCTGGCGCTGGTGGTGATCGCCATGCTCTACGCCGGGGCGACCGGCCGGCGCTATCCGTTCCGGCATTTCGAGGACCCCGGACCGCATGGCACCGCCGACCACCCGGCCATGGAGCGGCTGGGCCTGTCCGAGGCCGAGCTGACCGAGATCCTGCAGCGCTATCGCCAGTCGCTGAACCTGGGCGTCGAGGACCTGGCCCGGCTGATCGGTGCCGCCGAGTTGCAGGCCGCCAGCCACCAGGCCGGACCGCTGTCCGTGGCCGAGGTCATGTCGCGCGACCTGGTGACCGTCGGGCCGCAGACCCGCCTGTCGGTGGTCGCCGACATCTTCCGCGAGCACAACTTCACCTCCATCCCGGTGGTCGAGAACGGCGACCAGTTCCGCGGCGTGATCTTCCAGATCCACCTGATCCGCCGCGCGCGCGAGGACGCCTTTCGCCGCAACCGCCGGCTGCTTTCGGCCATGGCGGACCTGCTGGGCCGCTCGGGGCCGGCGGCGCGGGCCGGGCAGATCATGCAGACCGATCCGCCGCATGTCGGCCCGGACAGCCCCATCGCGACGCTGCTGCCGATGCTCGCCTCGGGCGACTGCCATGCCGTGCCGGTGCTGGACGGCGCGCGCATCGTCGGCATCGTCACCCAGACCGACCTGATCTCGGCCCTGGCCCGGCAAAGCCTGCGCCGCGAGCGCGCGGCGCATTGACCACTTGCCCATAACGACAGGCCCCGCCGCATTGCAGAAACGGCCGCCTCGCGGCTAATCTGCCGGCGGTTGCGTCAATCCGGGGGAATCATGCACCGTCCGACGCTGGGTGCGGTGGCCATCGGCCGCAACGAAGGGGACAGGCTGAAGGCCTGCCTGCGCTCGCTGGTGCCGCTATGCGACCGCGTGGTCTATGTCGACAGCGGCTCGCGCGACGATTCCGTGGCCTTCGCCCGCTCGCTCGGCGTCGCGGTGGTCGAACTGGACACCACGACCCCCTTCACCGCCGCCCGTGCCCGCAATGCCGGGGCCGAGGCGCTGCTGGCCGGGGGCGCGCTGGACCTGGTGCAATTCGTCGATGGCGACTGCCGGGTCGAGGCCGGCTGGCTGGAGGCCGGCGTCGCCGCCATGCAGGCCGACCCGCAACTGGGCATCGTCACCGGCTGGCGCGGCGAGATCCACCCCACCGCCACCGTCTACAACCAGATGTGCGAGGTCGATTGGCGCCGCCCCGCCGGGCCCATCGTGGCCTGTGGCGGCGACATGATGGTCCGCGTCGCGGCCTTCCGGCAGGTCGGCGGCTTCGACCCCACGGTGATCGCGGCCGAGGACGACGAATTCTGCCTGCGCATCGGCAAGGCCGGCTGGACGCTGGAGCGGCTGCCGGTGCAGATGACCTGGCACGACGCCGCCATGACCCGGTTCGGCCAGTGGTGGCAGCGCACCATCCGCAACGGCCACGGCTTTGCCCAGGTCGGCGCCATGCACCCGCCTTATTTCAAGCGCGAAAAGCTGCGGGTCTGGATCTATGGCCTGGCGCTGCCGCTGCTGTTCCTGCTGGGGCTTTTCACCAGCCCCTGGCTCTCGGCGGCGGTGCTGGCGCTTTACGCGCTGTCCTTCTGGAAGACCTGGCGCGGGCTTTCCGACAAGCCGATGGCGCTGCAGCAGGCGGCTTTGCTGACGCTGGCGAAACTGCCTAACCTTTTCGGGATGTGGACTTATCACCGCCGCCGCCGCAAAGGCGACGCCATGCGGATTATCGAGTATAAATAGGAGTTTTTCATGAGTTCGGACCTGCGCGTCGGCATTATCGGCGCCGGCTACATCGCCTCGTGGCACGCGGACGCGGTGCGCGCGACGCCCGGCGCGCGGCTGGTCGCGGTCTGCGACCCGGCCCGCGAGGCGGCCGAGGCGCTGGCATCAGGCTATGGCATCGCGGCTTTCAGCGATCTCGACCAGATGATCGCGGCCGGGGTTTGCGACGTGGTCCATATCCTGACGCCGCCGAACCTGCACCGCGACCTGGCGGTGAAATGCCTGCAGGCCGGGCTGCATGTGCTGGTCGAAAAGCCGGTCGCCCTGTCGGTCGCCGAGGTCCAGGACATGGCCGAGGCCGCCCGCGCCGCCGGCCGGCACTTCGGCACCTGCCACAATTTCCTGGCCCTGCCGTCCTATGAGCGGCTGAAGGCGGCGAAGCAGGCCGGCGATCTGGGCCTGGTCAGCAGCGCGCAGATCAACTGGGCGCTGCCGCTGGTGCCGCTGCGGTCGGGCCCCTACAGCCTGTGGATGCTGCGCGAGACGCGGAACCTGCTCTTGGAGCTTGGCCCGCATCCCTTCTCGCTCGCCACCGACCTGCTGGGGCCGCTGGAGGTCGAGCATGTCAGCCTGGGCCAGTGGATCACCCTGCCCGGCGGCGAGCAGCGGCCGCAAAGCTGGCGCATCATCGGCCGCGCCGGTCCGGTGGACGTGACCATCGCCCTGTCGCTGGTCGAGACCTTCGACGACCGTTCGGTCAGCCTGCGCGGCTCATCGGGCATGGCGCGGATGGATTTCGCCGCCGATACGCTGGTGGTCAGGCGCGACAATACCGCCGACCTGGTGCTGAACCCGCTGCTGAAGGAACTGGGCGCCTCGGCCGCGCATCTGCGCGAGGGCGTGCGGAACGCGGTGCGGCAGGCGGCGTCGCTGAACCAGAAAAGCCCCTATGGGCTCAGCTTCCGGGCGACGGTCGCGGCCTTTTACGACGGCATCCGCAAGGGCCAACCCGACCCGCGCTTCGCCCCCGAGGCGGCGCAGGCGGTCATGGCCGGGATCGGGGCCGCGCTGGACCGCCTGTCCGCCCTGCCGCCGGTCCCGGCCCGGCCCATCGGCACGCCGCAGCCGCGCGTCATGGTGATCGGCGGCACCGGCTTCATCGGCCGCAACCTGACCCGCCGGCTGGTCGAGCGCGGGCATGACGTGCGCGTGGTCTCGCGCGGGCGGAACGGCCCCTTCCCCGACCTTGCCGACCGGGTCGAGACCCATGGCGTCTCGATGCGCGACGAGGCCGGGCTGGTTCAGGCCATGACCGGCATGGACGTGGTCTTCAATCTGGCGAAATCCACCGACAAGAGCTGGCAGGCGGCGTTGGAAAACGACGTGGCGACGACCGAGCGCATCGGCCGCGCCGCCATCGCCGCCGGCGTCGGCCGGCTGATCCATACCGGCACCATCGCCTCTTACGACATGGCGGACCCCGGCCGGACCATCACCGAGGCCAGTGATTTCGGCGCGATGGAGACCCGCAACATCTATGCCCGCTCGAAAGCCGAGGGCGAGAAGCGCCTGCTGGCCATGCAGGCGCAGGGGCTGCGGCTGGTCATCGCCCGGCCCGGCATCGTGCTGGGCGACGGCGGGCCCTTGCAGCATTGGGGCATCGGCCGCTGGCACGGCGCCGGTGCGGTGCGGCTGTGGGGCAATGGCCGCAACATCCTGCCCTTCGTGCTGGCCGACGATGTCTCGGACGGGCTGATCGCCATGATGGAGAGCGACGCGGCGCTGGGGGAAAGCTTCAACCTGATCGGGGATCCGATGTTCTCGGGCCGCGATTACTTCGACGCCATCCATGCCCGCACCGGCGCGCGGCTGAAGGTCAGCGGCTCGAACCTGACGGCGCTGTGGCTGTCGGATGCGATGAAGCAGGGGCTGAAACGCCACGCGCTGCGCAAGAAGGGTGCGGCGCCTGCCTCGCTTGCCGACTGGAAATCGCGCGGGCACCTGTCGCCCTTTGACAACGGCAAGCCCAAGCGGCTGCTGGGCTGGGCGCCCGAGGCCGACCGCGATGCCTTCTGGCGCCGCGCCATCGACGAGGCGCATCTGTTCTGGTGATCAGATCAGCCCGTCCAGCAGCAGGAAGCCGGGCAGCCAGCCGGTAAAGATCCCGGCCAGCAGCGTGACCCAGGCGGTCTGCCGCTGGATCGGGCGCCCCAGCGCCAGCAGCAGGAAATACAGGAACCACAGGATGCCCCAGACCGCCCAGTTCGCGGCCAGCCAAAGCTCGGTGCCGCTGGCCGCCTCGGCGAAGGCGCGCAGGGTCACGGGGATGGCGGTGACGGCGACGAACAGGCTGAACCAGCCCAGGCCCCGCCCGTCCGCGCCCGAGAAGCGGTTATAGGCGACCCACAGATAGGTGGTGCAGAACAGCAGGCTCAGCGCGCCGTTGCGGATGCTGGCGGCACCCGCGCCGGCGCCGAAGGCGTCGTGCAGCACCGATGCGCCCGAGACCGTGGCGGCGATCACGTTGATGACCACGATCTCGCGGTCGGCGATGCGGCCCATCAGCCAGAGGCCGTTCAGAAACAGCACCGCCCCGACATAGAACAGCACGAATCCGGTCAGCATGATGCACTCCGATCTGGCAACTGCCCGCCAAAGAGGCAAAATCGCCGGCGAGTGCAACGGCAATGTTTTCAAGAAATCGGGAATTCAGTCTTCTGATCTAGCGCGGAATGCCGGTCAGCGGCTGGTCCCGCACCACCTGCCAGACGATCTCTTGCAGGCGCCGCGCCAGTTCCGGCGAGGGCGCCGCGGCCGGCGTGCCGTCCGCCTTGTTCAGCTGGTTGGGCAGGCCGACCGGGCTGCGGCCGTAGAGCACCGCGTAATGCGCCAGCGCGACGATATAAAGGCCAAGGTCGTTCGGATGGATCGTGTCGAGCGAGCCGTCGGGATTGCGGGCAAACAGCTGCTCGCGCGCGGTCAGCTCGGCGATGCCCTGCGCCTCGGCCTCGGCCACCACGGCATGCAGCACCTGCCCGACCGGGATCAGCCAGACCGGCTTGCCGGCGGCGCGGGCGGCGGGCCACAGCAGGTCGGGCTGCCACAGGGTCTCCAGATCCCGCGGCAGGCGGGCCAGCCAATCCTCGGGGTCGTCCAGCGCGTGCCAGCTTTCGTACAGAAAGATCTGGCCCTGCGGGTTGCCGGCCGTCGCCTCGGCCGCCCAATCCGCCACCGCCTTGCGGCTGTCCTTGTAGGCGATGGCATCCTTCAGCCGCACCATCTCGGTCATGACGAAAGCGTCGTAGCGGCCGCTTTTCAGCGCCTCATGCGCCTCGCGGTGGCGGGGCGTGGCGTTTTCCTGGGCATAGCCGTTGACCGCGTCGGGACCGCGCCAATGCTCGCTCAGCGCCGCGCCCCAGCCCAGTTGCAGCGCATAGTCGTGCCCGGCCATCTGCGCCAGCATCGCCGGCATGTCGCGCCCGACCAGGCTGTGGCCCAGGTGATAGACCCGCAGCGGTCCCTGCGGCAGCGCGCGGGGCGCCTGATACAGCGCCTGCACATCGGCGCCGCTATCGGGGGTTTTCGCCCGCCACCAAGCGGCGGCGAGCCAGATCAGCGCAAGCAGGACGGCGGCGACAACGACGGCAACGAGATAACGCAAGGAACGACCTTTCTTTTCCCGGCGATCCTAGCAGGAATCCCGCGCAGCAAAAAGGCCGCCGCCCCTGCGGGCAGCGGCCCTCCGTCATGGCAAAGGGCTTACGCCTCGTGGTTGTGACGGTTCCAGCGGATCGAGGACCAGAGCGAGATGCCGATCAGCGTCGCACCGCCCAGGCCGGTGATGACCTCGGGGATATGCACCAGCGGCTGCACGAACATGATGACCGACAGCGCGATGATGGCATAGAAGGCGCCATGCTCCAGGAAGCGGTATTCGGCCAGCGTGCCGCGCTCGACCAGCATGATGGTCATCGAGCGCACATACATGGCGCCGATGCCCAGGCCGATGGCGATAACGAAGAGGTTATGCGTCAGCGCAAAGGCGCCGATCACCCCGTCGAAGCTGAAGGAGGCGTCGAGCACCTCGAGATAGAGGAACGCGCCCAGCCCGCCCTTGGCGCCGGCCTGCAAGGTCTGCTGGCTGCTGTCCAGAAGCCCGCCCAGCACCTCGACCAGCAGGAAGGTCAGCAGGCCCCAGATCGCCGAGCTGAAGAAGACCTGCGATTCCGCCCCTTTCAGGAAGCGCGAGAAGATCAGCACCGTCACTAGGACGATGGCGACCTCGATGCCGCGGATGGTGGCATAGCGCGACATGCGGTCCTCGAGCCACTTGACCCAGTGCACGTCCTTTTCATGGTCGAAGAAGAACGACAGGCCCACCATCATCAGGAAGGTGCCGCCGAAGGCCGCGATGGGCAGATGCGCGTCATGCATGATGCGCGAATATTCGTCCGGCTGGCTGGCGGCCAGCACCATGGCTTGCCAAGGCCCGATCTTGGCCGCGATCACCACGATCAGCAGCGGGAAGACGATACGCATGCCGAAGACGGCGATGACGATGCCCCAGGTCAGGAAGCGGCGCTGCCAGACCGGCGTCATGTCCTTGAGCTTGTTGGCGTTGACGATGGCGTTGTCGAAGGACAGCGAGATCTCCAGCACCGCAAGCACGGCGCAGATGAAGAACACCGACAGCGTGCCGCCGACCGTGCCGGTGGTCTGCCAGCCCAGGAAGGCGCCAAGCGCCAGTCCCAGCACGGTGACGATGAAGGCCCACGTGAAATATTGCACGGTCGGGCGACGCGCCCCGTCACCGATGCCGCTCCCCGAAAGAGGATTGCTTCCCTGCGTCATTTTGAAAAATTCCAGGCGGCTGGTCACTGATCGATGCCGACATCACGAACGTGCCGCCACGTCCGCCAGAGGGGCCCGGACATCAAACTGCGTTCACGTTTTCGCGTGAACGCCTCAGCAATGGCGGAAATCGCGTCCGATTGCAAGAAAATCCTTGCGCACGCCCGGCGGCCCGGCGCTTGTCGCAGGGGCCGCGATCCGCTAGGCAGGCGGCGCCCCATGACGATTGACCCGCCGATGCGCCCGATCCCAGACCAGCCGGAGAGCCGTCGCCAGCGCATCGCCGCGCTGGTGGTGACGCACAACCGGCTGGACAAGCTGCGGGTGACGGTCGGCCGGCTGCTGGCCGAGGATCTGGACCATGTGCTGGTCTTCGACAATGCCTCGACGGACGGCACCTCGGATTACCTCGAAACCATCGAGGATGACCGGCTTACGCATATGCGCAGCATGGACAATCTCGGCGGCGCCGGCGGTTTCGCGCGCGGCATGCGCCATCTGGTGGACGGGCTCGACCCGGACTGGATCGTGGTGATGGACGACGACGGCCGGCCGTTTCCCGGCACCATCGCGCAGTTCCGGGCCCTGCCGCTGGACGGCTGGGACGCGCTCGGCGCCGCCGTGCTGACGCCCGGGGGTCAGGTCTGCGAGATGAACCGCCCCTATCGCAACCCGTTCTGGCGCCTGCCCGAGTTCCTGCGCACCCTGACCGGCGGGCGCGGCGGCTTCTACATCGACGACAGCAGCTATGGCGCCGAGGCCGAGCCGGTCGAGATCGACATGAGTTCCTTCGTCGGCCTGTTCCTGTCGCGCGGCTGCTTCTCGCAGGTCGGCTATCCGGACGAGCGGCTGTTCATCTATGGCGACGACCAGCTCTATACGCTGGAGATGCGGCGCAAGGGCCTGCGCATCGGTTTCCTGCCCGAGCTGCGCTTCGAACATGACACCGGCGCGGTGCATACCGGCGGGCATATGGTGCTGCGGCCGCTGTGGAAGGTCTATTACATCCACCGCAATACGCTCCTGGCCTATCGGGTGGCGGCGGGGCCGTGGTTCTGGCCGCTGCTGCCGCTGCTGGCGCTGAAATGGCACCGCCGCGCCCGGCATTACGGCCCGGACGCGGCGCATTACCGGCGCATCATGCGCCGCGCCTTTCGCGACGGGTTGCGCCGCCGGCTGGGGCTGAGCCATGCCGAGGTCGTGGCGCTGGCCGAGCCGGGGGACTGACCCCTACCATAGGTGGCGGCGCAGCGCCTCGCCCTCGACGGCGGTATCGCCGGGACGCAATTCGACCACGCCGATGTCGCGCAGCAGATGCGACGGCAGGTCGGCGATGGCGCGCCGGGTCCGGGGATCGTCCAGCGCCGCCATGCGATCACGGCACAGCGATAGGCCCTGCTTATCCCGGGGCTCCAGGCCGAACAGCCGGAACAGGCGCCGGCCCAGCCAGCCTTGCGGGCGGGAGTTTGCAAGATCGTGGGACATTTCAGCCTCCTTGCGATGCTCGTGCTTGATCCACGCAACGACAATGCTACCCTGCGCCGCGAATGACCAACAAAGCCTCGGCAAGCCCGCATAAGGTGGACTTATGGCACTGCCCCCGCTCGCCGCCCTGCGCGCCTTCGAGGCCGTGGCGCGGCATCTGAGCTTCACCCGCGCGGCCGAGGATCTGGGCATGACCCAGGCCGCGGTCAGCTATCAGATCCGGCTGCTCGAGGAACGGCTGGGCACGCCGCTGTTCCTGCGCAAGCCGCGCGGCATCGTGCTGACCGAGACCGGGGCGCTGTTCGCCCGACCCACCATCGACGCCTTCGACATGCTGCGCGAGACCTATGCCGACCCTTCGGCGGATGGGGTCTCGACGCTGTCGATCTCGACCGTGCCGACCTTTGCCGGGGCCTGGCTCTCGCCGCGGCTGGGCAAGTTCCAGATGAACCACCCGAACCTGGCCGTGCGGCTGGAGACCAGCGACAACCTGGTCGATTTCGGGCGCGAGGACATCACCGTCGCCATCCGGGCCGGGGATGGCGACTGGCCGGGCCTGGAAGCGCATGAGCTGATGCCGATCGAATACACGCCGATGCTGTCGCCGGCCTTGGCGCGCAAGCATGCGCTGAACAGCCCCGCGGACCTGCTGAAGCTGCCGCTGCTGGACCGGGTCGATCCGAACTGGGCGCTGTGGATGCGCACGGCGGGCGTGGATTTCTGGGAAACGCGCCGCGCCCCGGGCTGACGCTGTCGACCGACCTGCACGAGGCGCGGGCGGCGCTGGAGGGCTATGGCGTGGCGCTGCTGACGCCGCGCTTCTTCCGCTTCGAACTGGCGACCGGCAGCCTGATCCAGCCGTTTCCGCTGCTGTCGCGCAGCGGGCGCAAGTTCTGGCTGGTCTATCCCAAGGGTCGCCGCAACCGCCCGGCGATCCGCAAGTTCCGCGCCTTCCTGCTGGACGAGATCGCCGCCGACCCCGGCTAGGCCGCGGCGGTCCGCGGCCGCGCCGCCGGCAGCGGGAACAGCCGGTCATAGGCGATGTTGAACAGGAAATTATAGACCAGGTAGAAGGCGACGATGAACAGGTCCAGCAGGAAGGTCTGCCACAGCGTCATGCCCAGATACCAGGCCATCGGCGGCAGCAGCATCACCAGCAGGCCGAATTCGAACAGCACCGTATGCAGCAGCCGGTGGCGCAGCGCCTTGCTCGCATCGCCCTTCAGCCAGCGCAGCGCATGGTCGAAGCCCAGGTTGAAGACGAAGGTCCAGACCGTCGCCAGCGTGGCGGCGCCGACGCCCACCACGCCCATGTCGAGCATCGGCTTGTCGTAAAGCCAGGCTGCCGCCGGCGTGATGATCGCGAGGCCGATGGTTTCGAACATCAGCGCGTGCCGCACCCGGTCGGGGAATGTGCGCATGGTCATTTCCGGCTTCCTTTATCCGTCGTTGCCCGCTTTCTATCTTGATTCTGCCGGAGCGAAAGTTAGCATCCATCTGAAAATCAGATAGGCCGATGACGGTATCGCTGGAACAGCTGGAAGCCTTTGTCGCGAGCGCCGAGCATGGCTCGTTCTCGGCCGCCGGCCGGGCCTTGCGCAAGGCGCAGTCGGCGGTCAGCACCCAGGTCGCGAACCTGGAAACCGATCTTGGCGTGATGCTCTTCCGCCGCGAGGGCCGGCATCCGGTGCTGACGCCCGCCGGCGACCGGCTGCTGCGCGAGGCGCGGGTGGTGCTGGACCGGCGCGCGCATCTGATCGGCGTCGCCGCCAGTTTCGAGGCCCATGTCGAGAGCCGCCTGGTCGTCGCCATCGACGAGCTCTACCCCGAGGCGGTGCAGGCCGAGCTTCTGGCCGAATTCGCCGCGCATTTCCCGCATGTCGAGCTGGAGCTGCTGTTTCCGATGATGGAGGACGTCAGCCGCCTGGTCATGGACGGCAAGGCCGACATCGGCGTGATGTGGCGGCAAGAGGTTCTGCCGCCCGAGATCGGCTTTCACACCCTGGGCTGGGTGCCCTTGCAGCTGGTCTGCGGCAAGGATCATCCGCTGGCCGAGGGCGTGGTCGAATGGGAGGATCTGAAGCGCCACCGCCAGCTGATGGTCGCCGTGCGCAGCGAGGGGCCGGAAAAGCAGCGGCTGCGCACCGCCGCCGAGGTCTGGTGGGTCGAAAGCCACTGGGTGATCCTGCAGCTGGTGCGCCGCGGCATCGGCTGGGCGCTGGTGCCCGACCACATCATCCGCGAATCGACGGTGCGCGAGGATCTGGCGATTCCGCCGCTGCGCTTCGACGGCGCCGACTGGCCGGTGGCGCTGGAGCTGGTCTGGCACAAGCAGCGCCCCAGCGGCCCGGCGGCGCGCTGGCTGCGCGAACGCTTCACCGCCCGGCGGATCAGCGACTGGCCCGACCCCATCGGCGGGTGACCGCGCCCGGATCGGCTCCGGGCGCGACCGCGTGTCACTTGCCGGCGAGCGTTTTCGCCCGTGCGACGATAGCGTCTTTCGTGATGCCGAACTCCTGATAGAGCCGGTCGATCGGAGCCGAGGCGCCGAAGCCGGTCATGCCGATCACGTCATCCTCGGAGGCGACATAGCGGGTCCAGCCGAACTTGCCCGCCGCCTCGACGGCGATGCGGGGCGCGTCGCCCAGCGTCGCATTGCGGTAAGCCTCGGGCTGGGCGTCGAACAGCTCCCACGAAGGCATCGAGACCACGGCGACCGACAGCCCCTCCGCGTGCAGCGCCTCGGCCGCCTCGACGGCCAGCGCCACCTCGGTGCCGGTGGCGATCAGCGTCACGTCGCGGCCTTCCCCGAACTGGCGCAGCACATAGGCGCCCCTGGCAGTCAGGTTCTCGCTCCCCGCCTCCAGCCGCAGCTGCGGCACGTCCTGGCGCGACAGCGCCAAGAGCGAGGGCACGTGGCGGTTGCGGATGGCGATGTCCCAGGCCTCCAGCGTCTCGACCGTGTCGGCCGGGCGCAGCACGGTCAGGTTCGGGATGGCGCGCAAGGACGCCAGGTGCTCGACCGGCTGGTGCGTCGGGCCGTCCTCGCCCAGCCCGATGCTGTCATGGGTCATGACATAGATCGTGCCCACCCCCATCAGCGCCGACAGCCGGATGGCGTTGCGGGCATAGTCCGAGAACACCAGGAACGTCCCGCCATAGGCGATGAAGCCGCCGTGCAGGTTGATGCCGTTCATCGCTGCGGCCATGCCGAATTCGCGCACGCCATAGCCGATGTAGCGGCCCGCCGCCTCGCGCGAATACTGGCTGTCCACCGCCGGCACCCGGGTCAGGTTCGAGCCGGTCAGGTCGGCGGAACCCCCGATCATCTCGGGCAGCGCCGGGGCCAGCGCCTCCAGCGCCATCTGGCTGGCCTTGCGGGTCGCAGCCTTCTTCGGCGCGGCGAAAAGCCGGGCGCGGGCGTCCTGCAAGGTCGGCTCGTAATCGCCGGGCAAGGTGCCGGCCTGGCGGCGGTCGAACTCGGCCCGGGTCTCGGCCGGCTTCGCGGCCAGGCGGGCCTGCCAGTCGGCGCGGGCCTGCGCGCCGCGCGTGCCGATGGCGCGCCATTCAGCGGCCAGGGCCTCGGGGATGGTGAAGGGTTCGGCCGACCAGCCGATGGCCTCCTTGGTCAGCGCCGCCTCGTCCTTGCCCAGGGGCGAGCCGTGGACCGCGTAGCTGCCGGCCTTGTTGGGCGAGCCGAAGCCGATCACCGTCTTCATGGCGATCAGCGAGGGCCTGGCGGTTTCGGCCTTGGCGGCGGTGATGGCGGCGTCGAGCGCGCGGCCGTCATGGCCGTCGCAGGACTGCACATGCCAGCCCATCGCCTCGAACCGCGCCGGGATGTCTTCCGAGAAGCTGACCGAGGTCGGCCCGTCGATGGTGATGCTGTTGTCGTCGTAAAGCACGACCAGCTTGCCCAGGCCCAGGTGGCCGGCCAGGCTGGCGGCCTCTTGCCCGATGCCCTCTTGCAGGCAGCCGTCGCCCAGCATGACATAGGTGCGATGATCGACCAGGTCGGCGCCGAACTCGGCGGCCAGCCGGCGCTCGGCGAGCGCCATGCCGACGGCGGTGGCCAGCCCCTGCCCCAGCGGGCCGGTGGTGGTCTCGATTCCCTTGGCATGGCCGTATTCCGGATGGCCCGCCGTGATCGCGCCCCATTGCCGGAAGTTGCGGATCTGCTCGATGGTCATGTCCTCGTAGCCGGTCAGGTGCAGCAGGCTGTAGAGCAGCATCGAGGCATGGCCGTTCGACAGCACGAAGCGGTCGCGATCCGGCCAGTCGGGGTTTCTCGCGTCGAATTTCAGGTGCTTGCCGAACAGCACCGCGGCGGCATCGGCCATGCCCATCGGCGCGCCGGGATGGCCGGAATTGGCCGCGTTCACCGCGTCGATGCTGAGCGCGCGGATGCAGTTCGCCAAAGCGAAGTTCTGCGGATCAAGCGCGGCCTTCGCCGCGATCGCGGGGTCCTTGGGCGAATCTAAAGGCATGATCGGTCCTCCTTTTGACGCAATCCCATACACGCGCGGCGCAAAAATAACAACGTCAAATCACAACATCACAAAATTCATGTTGAAATTGCACAGCGGATTGTTAGAAAGCTATCGGGCCGGGCGATTCCCGCCCAAGGAGGGATGTCGTGAAGCGCGAGGAACGCAGGCAAGCCATCATGGATCTGCTGGTCGCGGCGCGTGCCGTCGAGCTGGACGATCTGGCCGAGCGTTTCGCGGTCTCGAAGATGACCATCCACCGCGACCTCGACGACCTGGAACAGGCGGGGCTGCTCCGCAAGGTGCGCGGCGGCGCCACCATCGAGGCCGGCAAGCAGTTCGAAAGCGATTTCCGCATCCGCGAATTGCAGGACAACGAGGCCAAGGCCCGCATGGCCCGCACCGCGCTGGAGCTGGTCGAGCCGGGGATGAGCGTCATGGTCAACGACGGCTCGATGGCGGCGCTTTTGGGCGCGCAGCTGGTCGAGAAGGCGCCGCTGACCGTCATCACCAACAACGCGGCGGTGATCGAGCCGCTGAAGGAGGTCTCGCGCATCACGCTGATCGCGCTTGGCGGCGTGTTCAGCGCCAAGTTCAACGCCTATTTCGGCCAGCTGACCGAGAACGCCCTGGCGCGGCTGCGGGCCGACCTGGCCTTCATCTCGGCCCCGGCGGTCAGCGGCTTGCAGGCCTTTCACATGGACGATGCGGTGATCCGGGCCAAGCGCGCCATGATGGCCGCGGCCGAGCGCAGCGTGCTGCTGGTCAACCACCGCCGCTTCGGCCAGACCGCGCTGCACAGCCTGGCCGACCTGGCGGAATTCGACGCCATCATCACCGATGCCGCCCCCGCGCCCGAGGATCGCGCCGCGCTGGACCGCGCCGGCATCCCTCTGACCATTGCCAAGCATTCTGACCGTTAGGACTACGACATGACCGAATTCTGGATCGGCACCAGCTGGAAGATGAACAAGACCCTGGCCGAGGCCCGCGGTTTTGCCGAGGGGCTGGCCGCCGCCGATGCCGCCCGCGACCCGCGCATCCAGCGCTTCGTGATCCCGCCCTTCACCGCCGTGCGCGAGGTCAAGGCGCTGCTGGCCGACACCTCGGTCAAGGTCGGCGCACAGAACATGCATTGGGCCGACGCCGGCGCCTGGACCGGCGAGATCTCGCCCCTGATGCTGCGCGACTGCAATCTCGACATCGTCGAACTGGGGCACAGCGAGCGCCGCGAGCATTTCGGCGAGACGGACGAGACCGTGGGCCTCAAGACCGAGGCCGCGGTGCGCCACGGCCTGATCCCGCTGATCTGCATCGGCGAGACCCTGGCCGAACGCGAATCCGGCCGCGCCCGCGATGTGCTGGAGACCCAGGTGCGCGGCGCGCTGGCCAAGCTCTCGGCCGAGCAGAAATCGGCACCGATCCTGTTGGCCTATGAGCCGGTCTGGGCCATCGGCGTGAACGGCATCCCCGCGACCTCGGACTATGCCGACGCGCGCCAGGCCGAGATCATCGCGGTGGCGCAGGACGTGCTGTCGCGCCGCATCCCCTGCCTCTACGGCGGCTCGGTCAACCCCGGCAATTGCGCCGAGCTGATCGCCTGCCCGCATATCGACGGGCTCTTCATCGGCCGCTCGGCCTGGAACGTCGAGGGCTATCTGGACATCCTGGCGCGCTGCGCCGCAACCATCGGAGACGTGAAATGAAACTGGCAATCGCAGGCGACAGCGCGGGCGAAGGTCTGGCCAAACTGCTGGCCGACCACCTGAAGGACAGACACGAGATCTCGGAAATCTCGCGCACCGACGCGGGCGCGGATGCGTTCTATGCCAACCTTTCGGACCGGGTGGCGAGCGAGGTCGCGGTCGGCACCTATGACCGCGCCATCCTGGTCTGCGGCACCGGCATCGGCGTCTGCATCGCCGCGAACAAGGTGCCGGGCATCCGTGCTGCCCTGACCCATGACACCTATTCGGCGACACGCGCCGCGCTGTCGAACAACGCCCAGATCATCACCATGGGCGCCCGCGTCATCGGCACCGAGCTCGCCAAGGCCATCGCCGACGCTTGGCTGGCCGAGACGATGAACTTCGACCCGAACGGCCGCTCGGCCGGCAATGTCTGCGCCATTGACGAAGTGGACGCGAAATACAACAAGGCCGGCTGAGTCTGCCCGCAAAGCCAAAGGCCCGCCATGCTGAAACTGCCGAACGACGGCCCCGCCACCGGCCGCCCGCTTTCCGACGTGCTGGCGGGCGACGGCCCCGCCGCCATCACTCTGGCGATTGCCCAGGCCCAGCCGGCGCTGGCCGCGCGGCTGGCCGCCGGCCGGCTGCATGGCGACCCCGAGGCCGTGGTCGGCACCAATGACAGCGGCGACAAGCAGAAGGCACTGGATGTCGCCGCCCATCACCACATGCTGGACGCGCTGGCCGCCGCCGGCGTCGGCCGGGTGCTCTCCGAGGAGGCCGAGGAGGTCGTCACCCTGAACCCGGGCGGCGCCTGGGACGTGGCGATGGACCCGATCGACGGCTCGGGCAGCATCGGCATCGGCGCGCCGCTGGGCATGCTCTATTCCATCCTGCCCGCCGCGGCCGAGGGCTTCCTGCGCAAGGGCCGGGCCGTGGTCGGCGCCGGCTACGCCAGTTTCGGCCATTCGCTGGATTTCGGCTGGTCGCTGGGCGACGGCACCCATGTCGCCGGCTTCGACGCCGAGGCGGGCCTGTTCCGCCTGACCCGCGAGCGCGTGCAGCTGAAACCCACCGCCTCGACCATCGCCTATAACGCTTCGAACGAACGCCACTGGTCGCCGGGCCTGCAAGCCTGGGTGCAGGACCTGCGCCAGGGCAAGGACGGCCCGCGCGGGCGCGACTTCAACATGCGCTGGCTCGCCGCCGCCGTCGGCGAATTGCACCGCATCCTGCTGAAGGGCGGCGCCTTCCTCTATCCCGCCGACCGCCGGCCCGGCTATGAGAACGGCCGGCTGCGGCTGATCTACGAATGCTGCCCCATCGCCTTCCTGGTCGAGCAGGCCGGCGGCATCGCCTCGGACGGGTGCCAGCCGATCCTCGATCGCCAACCGCAGGGGCTGCACGAGATGGTGCCGCTGTTCTTCGGCGCCCGCGAGGAAGTCGAAACCATCCTGTCCCATCTCGCCATCAGCAAAGGATAACAGCCCATGGCCATGATCACGCTGCGCCAGCTTCTCGACCATGCGGCCGAGAACGGCTATGCCGTTCCCGCCTTCAACATCAACAACATGGAGCAGGGGCTGGCGGTGATGAACGCCGCCGCGGCGACCGACAGCCCGGTGATCCTGCAAGCCAGCCGCGGCGCGCGCGCCTATGCCAACGACGCCGTGCTGGCCGGGCTGATCCAGGGCCTGTCGCGCGCCTTCCCGGACATTCCGCTGTGCATGCACCTGGACCACGGCAACGGGCTTGCGACCTGCGCCACGGCGATCCAGAACGGCTTCACCAGCGTGATGATGGACGGCTCGCTGCAGGCCGACGGCAAGACGCCCGCCGATTACGCCTATAACCGCGACATCACCGCCCGCGTGGTCGAGATGGCCCATGCCTGCGGCGTCTCGGTCGAGGGCGAGCTGGGCGTGCTCGGCAGCCTGGAAACCGGCATGGGCGACCAGGAGGACGGGCACGGCGCCGAGGGCCGGCTGTCCGAAGACCAGCTGCTGACCGACCCCGACGAGGCGGTGCGCTTCGTGGGCGAGACGGGGGTCGATGCCCTGGCCATTGCCATGGGCACCAGCCACGGCGCCTACAAGTTCACCCGCAAGCCCGACGGCGCCATCCTCGCCATGCATGTGATCGAGGAGATCCACCGCCGCCTGCCGAACACCCATCTGGTCATGCATGGCTCCAGCTCGGTGCCCGAGGACCTGCAGCAGGTCATCAATGCCTATGGCGGCGACATCAAGCCGACCTGGGGCGTGCCGGTCGAAGAGATCCAGCGCGGCATCAAGTCGGGCGTGCGCAAGGTCAACATCGACACCGACAACCGGCTGGCGATGACCGCCGCGATCCGCAAGAAGCTCAGCGAAGAGCCGGCCGAGTTCGACCCGCGCGGCTATCTGAAGCCCGCCATGGCGATGATGTCCGAGGTCTGCAAGGCCCGCTTCGAGGCCTTCGGCACTGCCGGCAACGCTTCGAAGATCCGCCCGCTGCCGCTGGCGGCGATGGCGAAACGCTACGCCGCCTGATCCGGGCGCGCGCGGCGCCAGCCGCGCCACCCCCGGCCCAGCGGCAGCGTCCGGGGCGAGCTCTGCTCGCCCCGCCCTCGTTTTCGGGCAGGTCTCACGCCGCCAGCAGCCGCGCCGTCGCCTCGTCGGTGATCAGCCCCGAAAGCCGGCCGCTTCGCAGCACCGCCTGCACCGCGCCGGCCTTCTCGGCGCCGCCGGCAATGGCCACGATGCGGCTGCCTTCCGGGCCGTCCAGGCTGACCGACAGCGTGCGCGCGCTCAGCGTGGTTTCCAGCACCCGGCCCTGCGCATCGAAGAAATGCCCCAGCATCTCGCCCTGCGCGCCGGCGGCGTTGATCTCGGCGATCTCATGCGGCTCGATCATGCCCGAGGCGACAAGCTGCGCCCCGGCATCCGCCGTGCCGATCCCCACCACCTTCAGGCCGGCGCCGTTCGACAGGTCGAACAGCTCGCGCACGCCGGGCTGGGCCAGCAGCACCGCCAGGTCCGCCTCGGAATTGGCAAAGAACGGCACCGGCAGGACATAGCCCTGCGCCCCGGTCTTCTGCGCCAGGGCATACATCACGTCATGCGGGTTGGTGGCGTAATGCCGGGTAAAGCCGCCCAGCAGCGACACGAAGCGCACGCCATGCGCGTCGAAACGCGGCAATTGCTGCACCGCCGCCGCCAGCGTGCGGCCATGGCCGAGGCCCATCACCGCATCCTCGCCGCGCTCGATCTCGCGGCGCAGGAAGCCGGCGCCGGCCAGGCCCAGGGCGCGCAAGGGCAATCCCTCCTCGCCCAGGTCCGGCGCCACCTCGCAGTAATCCAGCGCGTAGCGGGCGCAAAGCTTGTCCTCAAGCGCGGCGCATTCGACGATCTCGCCGTCGATCGAGACCTTGACCACGCCCTCGGCCACCGCCCGCGCGATCAGCCGGTGCGCCTTGACCGAGGGCACGCCCAGGCGCTTGGCCACCGCCGCCTGGGTCAGGCCGCCGGCATAATGCAGCCAGGCCGCGCGGATGGCGAGGCTTTGTTCGGGGTCCATCGCACCGCGCGAGGCCATCACGCGATCCGATAGGCGGGGGGCTGGCGTCTCATCGCGGGCGTCCTTTGCTATCCGGTTCTAGATATTCAACTTATCCGCGCCGCTGTCGATATGCGGCGCCCAGAAGGCGACGCTTTCGGCGATCTGCGCGATCACCTGGCGGTCGTTCGGCTCGCGTTCCTTGAAGCTGAGCTCCAGGCAGATCTCGTTGTCGACGGCCCCGCCCTCGGCCAGGGCCGCCAGCAGCGGCGCGGGCTGGATCGCGCCCTTGGCATTATATTCGGCGGTAAAGGGTCGGTGGCCGGACTTGTCCATCATCGACTGCTTGATGTGGATGATGGGGCTGACCCCCGGCACCGCCCGCGCCCAGGCATAGGGGTCGGTGTCGTCGGGATTGGGGCTGGTCACGTCGCCATGGTCGATGTCGGCCATCATCCACATCGGCACCGCCATGTTCGCCGCCGTCAGCCGGTCCTGCAAGGCCATGCAAGCGTCGATGGTTTCCCCGAACTCGCGCCCGATGCTCATCGGCTCCCAGAACACGTAATCCAGACCCGCCGCCCTGGCGTGCTCGGCCACCTCGGCCCAGGCGTCAATGGCGATGCGGATCAGGTCCTCGCGCCGGGCCGGGTCGTCATAGTCGCGATAGGTGAAGATGGCGAATTGTGTGCCGACCGAATGCCCGCCCAGGTCGCCGATGATGTCGGCGAAGGTCTTGAACCAGTCGATGTAATAGCGCCGCACCTCGCGGTCGGGATGGCCGAAGTGGTTCAGCCGCCCATAGGGCCCGGTCATGCCGCTGGTGACGCGCACGCCGGTGCGGGCCAGCGCCGCGCCCATGGTGCGGGTCAGGCGCCGGATCACCGGGGCGGGCCAGCTCGGGTTGATGAACTCATGCGTCAGTTGCAGGTCGCGGATCCGCAGGTCGCGCGCCACGGTGTCGATCAGGTCGTCCGGTTCGGCAAAGCGGTTGACCAGCGGATTGGTGTTCAGCGACAGCGTCAGGGCCATGGTGTCCTCAGGCGGCTTGGGCCAGGTCCGAGCCCGCGAACCAGTCGGCAAAGGCGCGGCGCTGGTCCTCGGTCAGGTGCAGGTAATGCTTGGTGCGGCGATAGAGGATGTCCTCGGGCGTTTGCGCCCATTCCCGAGCGACGAGATAGCGCACCTCGGCCTCGTAGAGCGTGCCGCCGAAATGCCGGCCCAGGTCGGAAAGCGACAGCGCCCCCGCCACCACGTCGCGGGTCCGGGTGCCGTAAAGCCGGCCATAGTGATGCAGCAGCCGGCGCGGCATCCAGGGGTTCAGCTCGCGCAGCAGTTCCGCATAGCTTTCGTAATCCGCGTTGGCCATGTCGCCGCCGGGCAAGGGCGCGCTTTCGGTCCAGTCCGGGCCCATGGCCGGAAACACCTCGCGCAGGCGATGCATGCCGCGCTCGGCCAGCTCGCGGAAGGTGGTGATCTTGCCGCCGAACACGTTCAGCAGCGGCGCGCCGCCGGTATCGTCCAGGTCGAAGACATAGTCCCGCGTCACCGCCGAGGGGTTGCCCTTGCCGTCGTCGAACAGCGGCCGCACGCCCGAGAAGCTGTGCAGCACATCGTCGCGCCGCAGCTTCTGCTTGAAATAGCGGTTCACGGCAGCGATCAGGTATTCGATCTCGGATTCGTCCGCCGTGACGTCCTCGGCCCGGCCTTCATAGGCGATGTCGGTGGTGCCGATCAGCGCCTTGTCGCCCTCGTAGGGGTTGATGAAGATCACCCGCTTGTCGTGGTTCTGCACCAGATAGGCATTGGCGCCCGCCCACCATTTCGGCACGATGATATGGCTGCCCTTGACCAGCCGCACGTTGCGGCTGGACTGCGAGCCCGCCACCCGGCCGATCACCTCCGACACCCAGGGGCCGGCGCAGTTCACCACGCAGCGGGCGCGGAAGCGCCGCAGCGCGCCGGTGATCTCGCTGCGGGTCTCGACGGTCCAGGCGCCGTCCTCGCGCCGGGCCGAAATGCAGGGGCTGCGGGTCAGCACCTCGGCGCCGCGCTCGGCGGCATCGACGGCGTTCAGCACCACGAGGCGGGCGTCGTCCACCCAGCAATCGGAATATTCGAAGCCCTTGACGTAGCGATCCAGCAGCGGCGCGCCCTCGGGGTCGCGGCGCAGGTCTAGCGTGCGGGTGCCGGGCAGCTTCTGCCGCCCGCCCAGGTGGTCGTAGAGGAACAGCCCCAGCCGCACCAGCCAGGCCGGCCGGTCCTGCGGCGAATGCGGCAGCACGAAGCGCATCGGCCAGATGATATGCGGGGCGGCGGCCATCAGCACCTCGCGCTCGATCAGCGCCTCGCGCACCAGGCGGAACTCGTAATATTCCAGGTAGCGCAGCCCGCCATGCACCAGCTTGCCCGAGCGCGACGAGGTGCCCTGCGCCAAGTCGTCCTTTTCGCAAAGCACCACCTTCAGGCCCCGGCCGGCGGCGTCGCGGGCGACGCCGGCGCCGTTGATGCCGCCGCCGATGACGAAAAGGTCGATCATGTCTTGGTCTTGGCTCATTTCAATCTCCTTTCGGGGCGCGGGCCAGGGCCAGGGCGTCCCATGCCGGCGGCAGGGCCTGCCGCGCGGCGGAAAATGCCGGGAAGAGCCGCGCATAGGCGGCCACGAGATCGGGATCGGGCGCTTCGGCCGCGCCCAGAAGCGGCGTGACCCATTCGGCGATGCAGGATTCCATGTCGGGATAGGCGCCGATGGCGACGGCCGCCATCATCGCGGCGCCGGCCGCGCCGGCCTCGTCGCGCTCGGACACCCGCACCGGCGCGTCCAGCGCCGCCGACAGGATGCCGCGCAAGCCGCGCGAGCGCGCGGCGCCGCCGGTCAGCCGCAGCTCGGCCGGCAGCGGGCCCATGGCGGCGTAGCAGTCGCGCATCGCCATGCCCAGCCCCTCGGCCACGGCGCGGATCAGGTCGGGATAGCGATGCCCGGCCGACAGGCCGACGAAGCCGGCGCGGGCATCGGCATTGACGAAGGGGCCACGCTCGCCCGCCTCGGAAATATAGGGGTGATAGACGATCTGGCCGGGCTTCGACTGCGCCAGCCAGCCCTCGATATGCGCCACCAGGTCGCGATGCGTGACCGGCTGGCCGACGTCCGAAAGGATGCCCGCCGCGACGCCCAGGATCCAGTCCAGGTTCAGGGTCGCTGCCATATTGGTCTGCACCTGGGTCACGATGCCGGGGATCGGCAGGCAGATGACATAGCCGGTGCCTTGCGCGTTCAGATGCACGTCCTGCGCCCGCACCGCCCGCAGATGCACCCCGGTCGAGCCCACGGTCGAGCAGGCGACGTCGCCCGCCCCGCCATAGACCCCGGCACCCAGCGCCGTCATCACCATGTCGACATAGCCAAGGCTGACCGGCGTGCCGGCGCGCAGCCCGGTGGCGGCGGCGGCCTCGGGCGT
This sequence comes from Paracoccus sp. DMF, assembly GCF_004407025.1. Lineage (NCBI taxonomy): Bacteria > Pseudomonadati > Pseudomonadota > Alphaproteobacteria > Rhodobacterales > Paracoccaceae > Paracoccus > Paracoccus sp. DMF. Next base: position 9,241 of record NZ_SOKV02000017.1, on the reverse strand, counting down.
CAGCGGATGAGTGATCTGCGCGCCATCGACGATCTCGGGCAGCAGGGTGCGGCGATGCTCCAGCCCCAGCGCGGCGATCACCGTGTCGTCATAGCGCCGGTCGCGGAAATTGCCGAAGGTGAAGCTGGCCTCGGACGGATCGGTCGCCCGCACCGCGGTCAGGTTCAGATAGAGCCAGTCCTTGCAATGCAGCGCGACCTCGGCCCGGTCCAGAAGTTCCGGGCAATGCGCATCCATATGCGCCATCTGGCTGCCCTGCTGGCAGGTGTTGAGCCCGGTGCCGGTCGCCTCGAACCGGGCGCGGTTCGCCGGGCCGGCGGCCAGCCGCGCCACCGTCGGCGCCGCGCGGGCGTCGAGCCACAGCCAGGCGTCGCCGACCGGCCCGTCGCGCCCAACCAGCCAAGTGCCGTCGCCCTGCGCCGTGACCGAGAGCGCGGCGGTGCGGCGGGCCAGGTCCGGCACCTTGTCGCCCAGGCCCCGCAGCGCGGCGGCGCAGTCGTCCCAGGTCTGGGCCAGGGGTTGCGTGGCCGAGCCGTCGCCGCCGGCCTGATAGCAATTCGGCACCGAGGCCGCGGCCAGCTGCGCCCCGCGTAGATCGAAGGCCACCGCCTTGATGACCGAGGTGCCGGCGTCGATGCCGATCAGGATGTCAGCCCCGGCCATGGCGCGCCGTCCTGCGGGGGTCGGTGGGGTGGTGATGCATGGTGCCCTCCTCCGCCCGGACCGTGGGCCGCGGCGGCAAGCCAGCCCGGACGGGCGTGGCGAACTCCTCGGTCATTTTCATACCGCAGATTTCCCGCCGCGGGAATGCATTTTTTTACGGACACAGCAAAAAATTTCAGTTACTGTTTCGAAGACGGCGGGATTCGGGCGATGCCCCGCACCTGCCGGCAGGAGGAGACTGCCAGGCATGACCAGCCAGAGGAGGGGCCGGACAATGCAAGGAAATCCCAGACATTCCTCGCGGGATGCCCGCCGCGCGCGCCCTCCGGCCGCCTGATCCGCATCCGCCCCGCCCGCGCAACATTCACCAGATCCGAGGCACGAACATGGTCCAGAGCACTGCCCCGACCGGCCAAGCCCCCAAGGCCCCCGCGGCATCGCGGCGCGGGCTTTTCCTCAGCATCGCCGCGGCGGCCGTCGTGCTGGCCGGCATCGCGCTTGACACCAAGGTCGTGCATATCGGCTCGGAGGCCGACGTGCGCCAGCAGGCCTTCTCGCCCGACGGCTATGGCCAGACGGAATTCCCGCGCATCGCCGAATTCGTCAAGGGCAAGGCCGGCAATGCTGCCGAAGTCGCCGCCGCCATCGCCGCCGACAAGGACGCCGCCATCGCGCAATACGGCACCCCGGCCTCGACCGGCGCCATCATGGCGGTGCGCGTGACCGGCACGGCGGGCGAGCCCAAGGCCGGGATCTATCCGCTGGCGGTCGAGGGCCTGCCCGAAGGCGTCGCCGTCCGGGTGCAGACCGGCCCGGCGATCAACGGCACCGACCTGCGCGACGCCCCCGGCGACATCGCCTTCGGCAAGTTCAAGAACCAGATCGAGTATCAGAACGCCGGCGCCGGCATCAACCGCGCCATGAAGGCCGAGGTCCTGGACAAGATCGACGCCGCGGCCCTGACCGGCAAGACCGTCGAGGTCGTGGGCGCCTTTCGCCTGATCAACCCCAAGAACTGGCTGATCACCCCGGTCGAGGTGGTGGTGAAATGACCCGCGCCGCAAGCCATACCGGCGAGGTCGTGCTGGCCGCCCGCAACGTCGCCAAGTCCTATGGCAGCGTCCATGCGCTGAAAGGCGTGAATTTCGACATCCATCGCGGCCAGGTGACGACCTTGTTCGGCGAGAACGGCGCCGGCAAGTCCACGCTGATGAAGATCCTGTCGGGCGTCATCCAGCCCACCACCGGCGAGATCATCCTGGACGGCCAGCCCGTGACCTTTGCCAGCGCCAACGAGGCGCGCGACCGCGGCATCTCGATCATCCACCAGGAGCTGAGCCTGGCCCCGAACCTGTCGGTGCGCGACAATATCTTCATGGGCCGCGAGATCATGGGCCCGACCGGCGTCGATTTCGCCGAAGAGGAACGCCAGGTCCGCCGCCTGATGGAGGAGTTGGAGGAAAACATCGACCCGCTGACCCCGGTCGAGGAATTGCGCCTGGGCCAGCAGCAGATCGTCGAGATCGCCCGCGCGCTGTCGGTGGACAGCCGCATCCTGATCATGGACGAGCCGACCAGCGCGCTTTCCGCCAGCGAGGTCGAGGTGCTGTTCAAGGTCATCCGCGACCTGACCGCCAAGGGCGTCAGCATCGTCTATATCTCGCATCACCTGGAAGAGGCGCTGACCATCACCGACCATGCGGTCGTGCTGCGCGACGGCACCATGACGGCCTATGCGCCGCGCGCCGAGATCGACCTGGAATGGATCGTGCGCAACATGGTCGGCGACAATTACGACCTGGGCACACCGCCCGCGACCCGCTTCGGCGAGGTGGCGCTGTCGATCCGCAATCTTTCGGTGCCTGACCCGGCCGGCTTCAACCTGGTGGACAAGCTGTCCCTGGACGTACGCGCGGGCGAGATCGTCTGCATCTATGGCCTCATGGGCGCCGGCCGCACCGAGCTGCTGGAGACCTGCGCCGGCCGGCTGACCGCCTCGGGCGGCGAGATCGTGCTGGAGGGGCGCGAGATCTCGCACCTGTCCATCGCCGAGCGCATCGCGCGCGGCCTCGCGCTGGTGCCCGAGGACCGGCAGCGCGACGGGCTGGTGCAGACCATGACCGTGGGCGAGAACCTGTCCCTGGCCTCGATCGCCAGCTTTACCCGCGGGCTGTTCACCAGCCGCAGCGCCGAGAAGAAGCTGATCGGCGACAGCATTCGCAATGTCACCGTCAAGACTTCGGGCGGCGGCGCCGCCATCGGCTCGCTCTCGGGCGGCAACCAGCAGAAGGTGGTGATCGGCAAGATGCTGGCCACCAGGCCCCGCGTCATCCTGCTGGACGAGCCCTCGCGCGGCATCGACATCGGCGCCAAGGCCGAGGTGTTCAAGCTGCTGGCCCAGGGCGCCGAACAGGGGCTTGCGGTGGTCTATACCACCTCCGAGGTCAGCGAATGCCTGTCCATCGCGCATCGCATCATCGTCATGCACAAGGGCCGCATCTCGGCCGAATTCGATTCCACCGTCACCAAGGAAAAGATCATGGCCGCCTCGGGCGAGTCCGTGGCTGCCTGACGGATCTCGGGAGGGAGGAAACCCAATGTCTGCCACGACCGCACCCGCCGCCGCATCCAGGAAACCCGAGTTCAGCATCGGCCGCTTCCTGCTGGAAGGACGGGCGTTCTTCGCGCTGATCGCGATCATCGCCGTCTTTTCGTTCCTGTCGCCGAACTATTTCACCCTGTCGAACTTTCTGATCATGTCCTCGCAGGTGGCGATCTACGGCATCCTGTCCATCGGCATGCTGCTGGTGATCCTGAACGGCGGCATCGACCTGTCCGTGGGCTCGATCCTGGCGCTGTGCGGCGTGGTCGCCGGCGCGATGATGCAGGGGGTCGAACTCGACTGGGCCGGGGTGATCCTTTACCCGCCGGTCTGGGCCGTCGTCATCCTGACCATCGCCGTCGGCGCAGGCGTCGGGGCGCTGAACGGGGTGCTGATCTCGATCTTCAAGGTGCCGCCCTTCGTCGCCACGCTGGGGGTGATGTATGTCGCCCGCGGCGTCGCGCTCTTGATGACCAACGGGCTGACCTACAACAACCTGCGCGGCTCGGCCGAGTTGGGCAACACCGGCTTCAACTGGCTGGGCTTCAACCGCATCGCCGGCATCCCGATCTCGGTCATCGTGCTGGCGACGGTGGCGGTGCTGGCCGGGCTGATGCTGTCGCGCTCGGCCTTCGGGCGCTGGCTTTACGCCTCGGGCGGCAACGAACGCGCGGCCGAGCTTTCGGGCGTGCCGACGCGCCGGGTCAAGATCACCGTCTATACCATCTCGGGCGCGCTGGCCGCCATCGCCGGGCTGGTGCTGTCGTCGCAGCTGACCTCGGCCGGGCCGACCGCCGGGACCACCTACGAGCTGACCGCCATCGCGGCGGTGGTGATCGGGGGTGCTGCACTGACCGGCGGGCGCGGCACGGTGCGCGGCACCATGCTGGGCGCCTTCGTCATCGGCTTCCTGTCGGCGGGCCTCGTCATCATCGGCGTCAGCTCCTACTGGCAGACCGTCTTCACCGGAGCGGTGATCGTTCTGGCCGTGCTGATGAACTCGATCCAATACGGGCGCGGCACCCGCAAGGGCTGACCCCGCCGGACCTTCCCGCCGGGCGGAACACCCGCCCGGCGAAAGCCTGCCGCAAGGCAGGAAACCAACCCCAAGGGAGTGAGAAGAATGTTCAAACTGACCCGTCGCGCGCTGCTGGCCGCCGCTGCTTCGCTGCCCCTGATGGCAGCGGCCGCCTCGGCCGAGGGCCTGATCTCGATCATCGTCAACGACCCGGCGAACCCCTATTGGTTCACCGAGGGCGAGGTCGCCAAGAAGACCGCCGAGGAAATGGGCTATACCGCCAATGTCGGCGCCCATCGCGGCGACACCAACACCGAAAGCACGCTGATCGACACCGCGATCACCAACAAGTCGGTGGCGATCATCCTCGACCCCGCCAACGCGGACGGCTCGGTCGGCGCGGTGCAGAAGGCGGTCGATGCCGGCATCCCGGTGATCCTGGTCAATGCCGAGATCAATCAGGAAGGCCTGGCCAAGGCGCAGCTGGTGTCGAACAACGCGCAAGGCGCGGCGCTGGGGGCCCAGGCATGGGTCGAGGCCGTGGGCGACAAGGGCAAATATGTCGAGCTGTTCGGCGCGCCCTCGGACAACAACGCCCAGACCCGCTCGAACGGCTATGAAACCGTGCTGAGCCAGTATCCGGACCTGGAAAAGGCCGGCCAGGAGGTCGCGAACTGGGACCGCACCCAGGGCTACCAGAAGATGCAGTCGCTGCTGCAGGCGAACCCGGACATCAACGGCGTGATCTCGGGCAATGACGAGATGGCGCTGGGGGCGATTGCCGCGCTGAAAGAGGCCGGCAAGCTGGACGCGGTCAAGGTCGGCGGCTTCGACGGCTCGCCCGACGCGGTGGCGGCGGTCAAGGCCGGCGAGCTGCAATATACCGTGCTGCAACCCGTCGCCATCTTCTCGGCCGAGGCGGTCAAGCAGGCGGATTCGGTGATCAAGACCGGCAAGACCGGCGTGGACACCGAAAAGCAGCTGTTCGACTGCCTGCTGATCGACCAGTCGAACGCCGACAAATACACGGCACCCTTCGTGCTGGAACAATAACCGCCGCTGCCGGGTGCGGCGCCGCTCCGCCCCCGGCCCTGCACGCCCCGCGCCCCTTTTCGCGGTGCGGGGCGCAGTTGTGCCCGACGAGGTTCCCATGCCCCTGCTGCTTGGCATCGACAACGGCCTGACCGTGACCAAGGCGGTGATCTTCGATCAGACCGGCCGGGTGCTGGCCACCGCGCGCCGCCGCGTGCCGCAGATCATGCCGCGCCCGCGCCATGTCGAGCGTGACATGGACGTGCTCTGGGCCCAGACCGCCGCCGCCATCGCCGAGGCCGTCGCCGCCTGCGGCCGCCCGGCCGGCGAGATCGCCGCCGTGGCCGCCACCGCGCATGGCGACGGCGTCTATGTGCTGGACCGCGACGCCCGCCCGCTGGGCCATGGCATCCTGTCGCTGGACAGCCGCGCCGGCGCGGTTGTCGCCGGCTGGCAGGCGGACGGCACCGCCGGACGCGCGCTGGCCCGCACCGGGCAGATGCCGCATGCCTCGGCGCCCTCGGCCTTGCTGGCCTGGATGCGCGACCACGACCCCGAACGCTTTGCCCGCATCGCCCATGTGCTGGCCTGCAAGGACTGGCTGCGCCTCTGCCTGACCGGCCGCATCGCCACCGACCTGACCGAGGCCAGCACCTCCTTCACCGATGTCGCGACCCAGCGCTATGCGCCCGACATCCTGCCGCTGTTCGGGCTTCAGGCGCTGGCCGGGACACTGCCGTCGATCCTGCTGCCCGGCGCCGGCGCCGGCCATGTCACGCCCGAGGCCGCCGCCCTGACCGGCCTTGTCGCAGGCACGCCGGTCGCGGCCGGTTTGCATGACGTGACCGCCTCGGCGCTTGGCGCGGGCGGCCATGCGCCCGGCACGGTCGCCATCGTCGCCGGCACCTATTCCATCAACGAGACCGTCTCGGACGCCCCAAAGGTCGATCCGCGCTGGTTCTGCCGCAACGGGCTGGAGCCTGGCGCGTGGAATGCCATGTCGATTTCCCCCGCATCGGCAGCGAATTACGACTGGTTCCTCGACACGCTCTGCGGGGCCGAGCGCCGCGAGGCCGAGGCGCAGGGCCGCGCCTTCCACGCCGAGATCATCCCCGAGATCGAGGCCGCCATGGCCCGCCCCTCGACCGCGATCTTCCACCCGTTCCTGTTCGGCTCGCCGCTGGGGCCCACGGCCAGCGCCGGCTTCTTCGGGCTGCGCGGCTGGCAGGACCGCGGCGACATGCTGCGCGCGGTGGTCGAGGGCATCGCCTTCAACCACCGCATCCATGTCGATGCCCTGCGCGAGGGTTTCCGGCCCACCAAGGCTCGACTGACCGGAGGAATATCGCGCAGCCCCTTGTTTGCTCAGCTTTTTGCCGACGCGCTGGGAATGCCGGTCTCGGTCAGCGACACCGATGAGGCCGCGGCTTGGGGTGCGGCGCTTTGCGCGGGTGCGGCGGTCGGGCTTTACCCAAGCCCGCGCCACGATCCGCGCGACATGGCGGCGCTGACCCGCCATTACGCCCTCGACCCCGCCCGCAGCGCGGCGCTGGCCGAACGCTTTGCGCTCTTTACCGAACTGACCCAGGCGCTGGCGCCGATCTGGCCCAGGATCGAGGCGCTGGCAAAGGAAGACCCATGACGGAAGACATCGACGTGCTGATCCTCGGCGCCGGCATCAACGGCGCGGGCCTGTTTCGCGACCTTTGCGAACAGGGCGTGATCTGCGTGATCTCGGACAAGGGCGATTTCGGCGGCGGCACCTCGGCGGCGCCCTCGCGGCTGATCCATGGCGGCATCAAATACCTGGAAACCGGCGAGCTGGGCCTGGTCGCGCAATCGACGCTGGAGCGCAACCTGCTGCTGAAGAACGCCCCGCATCTGGTGCGGCCGCTGCCCACGGTGATTCCGATCTTTTCCTGGCTCAAGGGCATCCCGGCGGCGCTGCGCACGCTGATGGGCTCGACCACGGCGCCGCGCAGCCGGGGTGCGGTGCTGATGAAGCTGGGCCTGGCCATGTATGATTTCTACGGCCGCCGCCACCGGATGATGCCGCGCCACCAGCTGTGGTCGCGGGCGCGGGCGTTGCGCGAGATCCCGCCCCTGACCCCGCGCATCGTCGCCGCCGGGCAATATTACGATGCCACCGTGACGCAGCCCGAGCGGCTGGTCTGGGAACTGGTCGCCGACGGGCTGCGCGCCAACCGGCAGGCCCGCGCGCTGAACCACACGGCCATCGCCGGCACGGACGGCGACAGCGTGACGCTGGACACGCCCCAAGGCCCGCTGGCCCTGCGCCCGCGCATCGTCGTCAATGCCGGCGGCCCCTGGATCGACCGGATCAATGCCCAGCTCGGCGTGCCCTCGTCACTGATCGGCGGCACCAAGGGCTCGCATATCCTGCTGGATCATCCGGAGCTTCTGGCGGCACTGAACGGCCGCATGATCTATTTCGAAGCCGACGACGGCCGCATCTGCCTGGTCTTCGACTATCTCGGCCGGGCGCTGGTCGGCTCGACCGACATCCGCGCCGAGGATCCCGACAGCGTGACCTGCACGGAGCCCGAGATCGACTATTTCCTTGCCGCGCTCGGCGGCCTGCTGCCGGGGTTGCGGTTCGACCGCAGCCAGATCGTCTATGCCTATGCCGGCATCCGGCCGCTGCCGAATTCCGAGGGCGTGGCGCCGGGGCTGATCAGCCGCGACCATTCGGCCCCGGTGGCCGAGCCCGACGGAGGCCGGCGCTGGCCCGTGGTCTCGCTGGTGGGCGGCAAGTGGACCACCTTCCGCGGCTTTGCCGAGGAGGTCGCGGATAGCCTTCTCGCGCGGCTGGGCCGGGCACGCCGGGTCTCGACCCAGGGCTTGCCCATCGGCGGCGGCCGCGACCTGCCGGGCGATGCGACGGCGCGCCAGGACTGGATCGCCCGCGCCTGCGCCGAGACCGGCGCCGAGCGGGCACGGGCGGCAGAACTCCTGGACCGCTACGGCAGCACCGCCCTGCCGATCCTCGCGGCCGAGGGCGCGCGGCCTAGGCGGCTGGCCGATGCGCCGGGCTACAGCCTGGCGGAATTCGACTGGATGATCCGGCACGAGCAGGTCCGCAGCCTAGCCGATGTGGTGATGCGCCGCAGTGCCATCGCCGTCGCCGGCCGGCTCTCGGGCCGCGATCTAGACAGCATCGCCACGCTTTGCGCCCAGGCGCTTGGCTGGGACGAGGCACGCCGGGCAGCGGAGCTGGCCGCGACCCGGCAGGTGCTGACCGCGCGTCATCGGCTGCGCCTGGACTGAGCGGGGTTTTCCCGCGGCCTCCGCGACCCTATCTGCCAGGGATGGACGAATTCGACGCCCTCCTGCAGCGGCTTGCCCGGTCGCGGTTTCGCGCCCGCTTTCACTTGGGCACGGCCGAGCGCGCCTATGCCGACAGCAAGGGCCGCGACACCATCGCCCGCCATGCCGGCGATTTCATCGCCACGCGGCTGGCACCGGCCGAACCGCGCAATGACGGCCGGCAGACGCCGATGCGCGGTCATCCGGTCTTCCTGGCCCAGCACGCCACCGCTTGCTGCTGTCGGTCGTGCCTGGCGAAATGGCACAGCCTGCCGCCCGGACGCGCGCTGACCCCCACCGAACAGGTGCGGCTGGTCACGCTGCTGATGCGCTGGATCGACCGCGAGATGGGCTATGCGCCGCACCAAGCCAGGCATGGTGGCGATCCGGCCTGACCGTAATCCTTTCCTGTTGGAGAAAAGCCGCCGCTTGGGCAGCAATGATAGACCACGGCCAACTTTTCCTGGCCGCCCGAAATTCTCGGCGCCCACAGCCGGCGATGATCTGGACCCGCTTGCGGTTCCAGACATGCCCCTTGACGTCCCGCAGATACAGGAAACACAACCCTGGTTGCCGAGCGAGGAATGCGGCCTGACGTG
>NZ_SOKV02000179.1:0-741 GCF_004407025.1 Paracoccus sp. DMF | reverse complement strand
ACGCTGGCCCTCGATCTTCTGCGCGGGGGCCAGCGACGATACGATCCAGCTGTCCACGACCGACCCAATGGTCGAGCCGATGAAACCGCCGATGGCAGCACCAGAGAAGCCGAGGATCGCGCCGCCGAAGGCCCCGCCGATGGCGGAACCGACAGCGCCGAGGACAAGGGTGGCCATGGGGAAATCTCAGCGTGCGGGGAAGAGTAAAGCGAAAGCGATGCGCCGTCGCCATGTCGGTGTCAGCGGTTCCTCGATCACGCCGAGGCGTTCGTAGGCATGAAGGAAGGTGTCGGGTCCGGTGAGGATGCCCACATGCTTGGCGATGGCGCGCGGCACCATCCGGAACAGGATCAGCGCGCCGGGCGGCGCATCGGCGGGTGCGATTTCCGGCATCATCGCCCGCGCTCCGTCTGCCAGCACCTCGCTCGGCCCGGTCTCACCCCAGTCGCGGCTGTAGGGCGGGATCGGGAACGGCTCTGGCCCCACAACCTCGCGCCAGACGCCGCGCGCGAGGCCGAGGCAATCGCAGCCGACCCCGCGCAGGCTGGCTTGGTCGTGATAGGGCGTACCAAGCCAGGAGCGCGCGACGGCGATGACAAGGGCGGGATTGGCAGTCTTCACAGCACCGCCCCCTCATGGCCGCCGTCCTTGGTGGCGTAGCGCAGCACGGCATCTTGCCCCGGGATGTGCGGGAAGCCCCGGAAGTTCGCGACATTGGCGAACTTCGTCCCGCAGGTCGCG
>NZ_SOKV02000178.1:0-759 GCF_004407025.1 Paracoccus sp. DMF | reverse complement strand
GCCTTCGTGCCGGATCAGGGCCAGAAGCCCCCGGTCGGTGGTCTGCATGGCGGTGGTCCTTTTGGGAAATCAGGGGACGTCGTGGCGGCGTTCGAGCGCGGCGGTCAGCGCCTCGATCCGGGCGAGGATGTTTGCGATCCGCTCGTCGATGACGGCGATGCGGCGGTCGGCTTCGACGATCTGCCGGTGGTAGAGCGGCGAGGTGGAGAGCAGTTCGGCCACCCGCGCCTCGAGCGACGTCATGCGGGTGTTCTGCGTGCCCGCCCACCAGATCGCGGCCCCGCCCTGCGCCGACAGCGCGAGGGCAAGGCTCAGGTAGGCGGCCAGTGCGCCCATGCGCACGGTCGTGGGTTCGGACATGGGATCGGTCCTTCAGAGGCGGAGTTCGATGAGGGGGATCGTGGTGATCGATCCGAGACGTTCGAGATCGAGCGTGACGTCGAGGGCGTCAGTGTCGAAGCGGACGGGGACGTCGAATTCGAAACCTGCGGTGATCGCGACGCCTGCGGCCGGGGCGGTGGTGAAGGTGACGAGGCCCGTCGCAGTGGAAACCGACCAGCCGGAGGCCTGCGGCGTGCCGTTCAGGGCTAGGGTGACGGTCCCGGCCACCGGCTTGGTGATCGAGCGCGTCCAGGACTGCGCGCCGGAAGTGTAGCGCTTGGTCAGTTGAAACAGGGTGGCCGATCCGTTGCCGGTGCCAATCGGCTGGTTGGTCGGCCCCGGCGTCTGCGACGGCAGGCAGGACTTGAAATCGGCCCA
>NZ_SOKV02000177.1:0-759 GCF_004407025.1 Paracoccus sp. DMF | reverse complement strand
ACCTTCGGGCATCTGTCGTAGCGGGTGGCGACCCGGCGCCAGCCCTTGAGCCTGCCGAACATGATCTCGATGCGGTTTCGGCGTTTGTAGCGGCGCTTGTCGTGCTTGACGGGCTTGCCACGAGATTTCCTGCCCGGAATGCAGGACCCTATCCCCTTGTCTTTCAATACATTTCTCAACCAGTCGGCATCATGGCCCCGGTCGGCCAGCAGCCAGTCCGCCTTTGGCAGGCTGCCCAGCAGGGCGGTGGCACCCGTACAGTCACTGACTTGGCCTGCGGTCATGAGTTCGAGGGATAAGGCCATGATCCGGGGAATCATGTCCCCCGAGAACGCGGATCGGGCGGCCTTCGGCATCGGTCACGGCATGCAGCTTGGTGTTCATGCCGCCCGTCCTCGGGAAAACAGTCCCCCGGACTGTTTTCTGGCCCTCGGACTGCGACCGATCAGACGGCCCCTTTGATCGCCGGGTCCCCCTTTTTCGACCGCAGGCTGGTCGCCGTGCGGTGCACCTTCAGGGAGGTTGCATCGATCATCACCGTCTTCGGAACGGCCGCCTCGGACGCCAGACCGTCCATCATCCGGGCGAAGACACCTTTGTCGCTCCATCGCTTCCAGCGGTTGTAGAGGGTCTTCGGCGGGCCGTATTCCCTCGGGGCATCTCGCCACCGCAAGCCATTACGATTGACAAAGATTATCGCACTCAAACACCCGACGGTCATCGACGCGCGGCTTGCCATGGCTCTTGGGAAAGAAGGGC
>NZ_SOKV02000176.1:0-768 GCF_004407025.1 Paracoccus sp. DMF | reverse complement strand
GATCAAGTGCCGCCTCGACTTCGGCGCCAAGGCCATCGACTGGCGCGGCCTCTACAAAAATCCTGGGGCGTAGGTCCGGCTGGCTCCCATGACGATCGATGATCGACAGGGCGCGGTGCCGATCCCCGGTTTCCCCGGATACCACGTCGACCTGACCGGCCGGGTCTGGAGCGCGCATCGCAAGGGCAGGATCCCTCGCGGTGCGTGCTCTCGCTGGCTGGACCGCCGCGACTGGACGCTGAGGCGGCCGTGGCGTGACCCAGAGGGGTATCTGCACCACACGCTGGTCCGCGAAACGGCAGGCAGCCGCCAGAGGATCGCCCTGCACATTCTGGTCGCGACCACGTTCCTCGGGTCACGACCGGAGGGGTTGGTCGTCGCCCATCTCGACGGCGACAAGTCCAACAACGGCGTCGAAAACCTCGCCTATGTCACGCAGCGCGAGAACATCGGGCACAAGCGCGACCACGGCACGATGTGCTGCGGCGACCGTTCGCATCTCTCGCGCCTGACCGATCATCAATGCAGCCGGATGCTCGACTGCCTCGGTGCGGGGTTCTCCCGCCGCGAGGTGGCCAGGGCGTTCGGCGTCACCGTCAGCCACGTCGCCGCCCTGAAGACGGGCCGCATCCGAAAGCACCTGACCAATCAGCACGTCTGAGAAAGGATCCTCCCCATGAAAAACTACGTCCAGCCCGGCAACACCATCACCCTGACCGCGCCCTATACCGTCGCCTCCGGCGATGGCCTGCTCGTCGGCTCCATCTT
>NZ_SOKV02000175.1:0-772 GCF_004407025.1 Paracoccus sp. DMF | reverse complement strand
GAAAATCCCACCCGCCCCGCCCAGCGCGCCGGAGAGTGCATTGGCGATGGGACCGAGGATGAAGCGCCGGGCGGCGAGCTTCGCCAGATCGGCGATCATCGACGTGACCAGATCGCGGAAGTCGAGCTTGCCGGTCATCACAAAGTCACCGATGGCGTTCTCGGCCGACGTGAAGGCGCCCACCAGCGCGCTGCCGAGATCCCCGCCGATGTCGCGCGCCTTGGCGGCATAGTCGGCGAGGGCCGCGGTGACGGCTTGCCAGCCGGTCAGGGCCGTGTCTGCCCCCTCCGCTGCAGCCGCCCCCGCGTCGCGTGCCGCGCCGCCAGCGCCATCGGCGGCGCTGGCGGTGTCGTTCAGCCCGGCTGTCAGGGCATCGGCCGACGCGGCTGCATCGGCGAGTGCAGTTTCGTCGTCGGTCCCCGTGCCGGTGACGGCATCCTTCAGCGCCTGCCAGCTAGCCAGCGGCCGACCGGCGGCATCGGCCAGCATGCCTGCGGCCTCGCGATAGCCATCGGCCCGGGCGCGGGCATCGTCAGCCATGCCCCCGAGGCCGAGATCGGGCGGCTCGAGATAGCTGCGCGCGAGTGCGGCCGAGAAGGCATCCGCGGCGGCAGCACCAGCAGCGGTCGCAGCCCCCTCGAAGGGATTGCTGATGCGGCCAAGTTCGACCGGGTCAAGAATGCCGATCCGCACGCCACCTTCGCCGGTCGCCCATTCCGGCAGAAGGGCCAGCGCCGCGTTCAGGGTCTCGATGAAGCTGTTGATGCGCGTG
>NZ_SOKV02000174.1:0-776 GCF_004407025.1 Paracoccus sp. DMF | reverse complement strand
GGCGCGGGCCAGCGCCTTGACCAGCGTGTTGTCTGCCTTGCGGTCTGGCCGGACGCGGTCAGGCAGGTGCATTTCCTTCCGCCCGCCGCGCTTCACGATGTGAAATGGGACATGGAGCGTCACCGTTTCGGGGATCAGAGTGCCGCGGGTCATGCGGCCGCTCCCATGTTTCCGGCCAGCATCTCGCGTGCGAGGCCGCCGAGCCCATCCACACGGAGCCGGACGTTCAACCCGTCCGTCCCGATCTCAACGCGCTCGACCAACACCTCCACGATGCGCGCCTGCTCGGCAGGGAATAGTTCGTCCCACAGCGGGTCGAGTTGCTGCAGGGCGCTGCGGGCGTCGGCCTCGGTGATGTCGTCGGCGTGGGTGCGCGCCGCCTTCCAAGTCCCCGCCACGATCTCCGGCTGGCGGAACACCGCCCGCAGCTGGTCGATCACGGCGGCCTCGATCTCGCCCGCAGACACGCGGCCGACCGGGCACGAACCAGCACCATGCTTCAGCACGGTTTGACTGACATAGTAGCGGTAGAGACGATCCCCCTTCCGAGTGTGCGTCGGCGAAAACGCTGCGCCATCGGGGCCGAACAGCAGCCCTTTCAGCAGCGCGGGTGTCTCGGCACGGGTCCGCGCGGCGCGCTTGCGCGGGCTTTCCTGCAGGATGGCATGGACGCGGTCCCATGTCTCGCGGTCGATGATGGCGTCGTGCTCGCCCGGGTAGCTCTCGCCCTTGTGGACCGCCTTGCCGATATAGGCGCGGTTGTTCAGCATCCGGTA
>NZ_SOKV02000173.1:0-788 GCF_004407025.1 Paracoccus sp. DMF | reverse complement strand
TTCCCGTTCGACATGGCCCACAGCACGATATCCGGGGATGGCGATGGTGAGCCCGAGGTCGAGCCCGCCCGCGCCGGAGCAGAGGGAGAGGCCGAAGAGACATGCGTCTGCCGTTCCGGAAGCGCGTCCGGAGGAAGGTAAAGCCATGTCATGCATGTCACGCTGCGACTTCGGGTTGGGTTTCGTCAGGCGCGGCCGGGGCATCCCCCAGCCGCTCGGCCCTAACCTGCGCGAAGGTCCGACCGTCGCCGTCGAGGATTGCGTCGCGTCCCGTGTCGGCCTGCCAGCGTTCAACGGCGACATCGATGTAGGCCGGGCTGATCTCCATCGCAAAGACGCGGCGACCGTTGGCTTCGCCCGCCATGATCTGCGAACCCGAACCGCAGAACGGCTCGTAGCAAAGCCCGCCCCGTGCCACATGCTGGCGCATCGGGATCCCGAACGCATCGAGCGGCTTCGGCGTGGGATGGTCGGGCCGTTCGTCCTTGGCGAAGCTGGGCAGCGCCCATGTCGATGGCAGGGTTTCCTCGGCCACCTTCGGCGGGCGGTTCGGACGACGCCAGCCCATGAAACAGGGTTCGTGCTTCCACAGGTAATGCGACCGGGTCAGAACCCCGCGGTCCTTCACCCAGATGATCTGTTGATGGACAAAGGCCCCCGCCTTTTCCCAGCACGCTTCCAGCATCGCTTGGCGACGCGAGGCGTGCCAGCAATACCACGCAGCATTTTCAGCGATGGCCTCCGCCACGGCGGCCGCGATGAAGCCGTCGTAGAGTTCCGCGCCCTGC
>NZ_SOKV02000172.1:0-791 GCF_004407025.1 Paracoccus sp. DMF | reverse complement strand
GTCGTGCCGGTCGAGGGCGACCAGTTGGCGATCCGGTTCACCCCGAAGTGGGGCTGGAGCGGGAAGTCCCGGCCCGAAGGGCGCATGACGTCAATCCACGGCGCCCCGGCGCGATTGCGGGCGTAGACCGATGCCTTGCCTGATGGCGGCGGGGTCGGCGCGGCGCTGAGGCCGGGCAGGACTGTGGGTTGCGGCAGTTCCACCTGGCCACTGGTCCGGTCGATCCTGATGGCGTCGAAGAATGCAGACCCGTCCGGGCTGACCTTGAAGCCGAAGTCATCGTTGCCGAGCAACCCGATCAGCGCGCGGGCGGAGAAACCGGTCTTGAAGGCAAAGGCGGCATCGTTCCCGGCTGAGGCCTTGTTGACGGTGGCTTCGATGCCCGCGCCTGCGTTGTTCAGAAGGACGGCGGGTGTGTTCACCGACAGCCGGTTGTAGCTGTCGGCAGAGGCTCCGCCGAGGCCAAGCAGTTGCGCAGTCAGGTTCGCCTGGGGCATGCCAACCTGCGTTACTGCATTGGCGAAGGTCACCGTGGGCGTGTTCAGCACCGTCGTACCGCCCGCGCCAGCCGTGGCGGAGCCGATGTTCACGACCGTGGTCGATCCGGACGCGCCGCCGGTGCCAATATTCACGGTCTTGGTCACGCCCGTAGTCGTGGCCCCGGTGCCCATCCCATAGGTGGCGGTCGTCGTCGCGGTGCCGACGCTGGCGCTGGCTGCGGAGATCGTCACGGTCCCGGACGCCGTCAGCGTGCCGGAGAAGGTCTTGTTGCCGGTGAAGGTCTGGGTGCC
>NZ_SOKV02000171.1:0-797 GCF_004407025.1 Paracoccus sp. DMF | reverse complement strand
CCTCGATCCCCCTCGTGGAAATCCGCACATGAAGTCCCTGAACGCCGCTTTGCAGGCCCATCTCGACGAGGGGACGACGACACTCGCCTGGTGCTGGCGGATCACCCGCGCCGACGGAGTGACCTTCGGTTTCACCGACCACGACCGGACGCTGGCGTTCGACGGCACCGAGTTCGAACCGGAAAGCGGGCTGACAGCGTCCGAGGTGCGGTCTGGGTCCGATTTGTCCGTCGATGCGCAGGACGCGCAAGGCGTGCTGTCATCGGATCGGATTACCGAAACCGACATCCTCGACGGCCGCTGGGACGCCGCAGTTGTCGAGGTCTGGCGCGTGAACTGGGCGAGCCCGGCGCAACGCGTGCTTCTGCGCCGCGGGGCCATCGGACAGATCCGGAGCGGGCGGCTCGCCTTCGTGGCGGAGGTGCGGAGCCTTGCCCATGTCCTCGGCCAGACGGTGGGGCGGACGTTTCAGGCGAGTTGCGACGCCGCGCTGGGCGATGCGCGCTGCGGCGTGAACCTCGAAGCACCGGCCTTCAAGGGGACCGGTGCCGTGATCGATGTGCTGCGCGACCGGGCGTTCACGGCCTCCGGCCTCGGCAGTTTCGCTGCGGGCTGGTTTGCCTTCGGGCTGGTGGAATGGTCGACCGGCGCGAATACCGGGCGGCGGGTCGAGGTGCTGTCGCATGACCTCGTCGACGGGGTGGCGATCCTGACCCTGCTGGAAGCGCCGGTGCGTCCGATCACGGCGACGGATGCCTTCGTGATCCGGGCGGGCTGCGACAAGCGGATCGCGACCT
>NZ_SOKV02000170.1:0-807 GCF_004407025.1 Paracoccus sp. DMF | reverse complement strand
GTTGATGGCCTGCGTCATCTCGGCCAGCGAATAACCGCCAGCGTCGAAGGGATTGCGGACGATGGTCATGGTGGGGCTCCGGGGGATGAGGGGATGGGCGCGGCCGGGTGGGCTGCGTCAGACGCCGTCGCGGGCGATGATGCCGACGGTGGCCAGCTGGGTGATCTTTGCGGCGATCTTGGCCGCGTCGTTGACGGTGGCCTCGTAGGCGAGGGCGGCGCGCGAGACGATGGCGGGGCCACGGGTGACCACGATGCCCACGGCGTCTGCCAGCGTGGCGTTCACCGGGTAGAGCAGGACGGCGACTGCGGTTTGCGAACCATCGGCCCCGGTCGCGGGCGAGAGGGTGTATTTGCCGCTGGCCGTGATGCGCCCCAGGACCGACCCTGCCGGATAGGACAGGCCAAGCTGCAGGGTGATCACCTCGCGGGTGTAGTTCGGGTTGACCTCGTATTTGAGGACATCGCCCATGCTGGGCGGATCCGTCAGGACGGGCATGGTTCAGTCTCCAGGATGTTGGGGGAAGGGGGGCGCCCGATCTGGGCAGTGCGCGATCAGCGCGAGGCGGCGGCCGATTTCTTGGCTGCCGCCACGATGGGGCTTTCCTTCGCGCCCGCCGCCGGGGCGGTGGCGATGATGCCCGCGGCATCGCTTCGGGCGGCGAGATCGGCCAGCACCTTGGCGCGCAACGCTTCGGGTTTCACACCCTTGGCGACGGCTTCGGCGGCGTCGATCTGGACGCCGAGGCGCGCTGCCTGTGCGCAGACCTGTGCGACCTCGGCCGCCTCGGCGCGGATGGCTTCGGGC